>SABF01000157.1 GCA_009929095.1 Erysipelotrichia bacterium | reverse complement strand
CTGATCAGATGCCCGCCAGTCACTCTGCAGTCCCCAAGACTGCAGGACATATGCATATGATGATAAATCTTACCATCCATTTCACCGATATTGCCTGAAAGGGATACAATTTCAGCCGGCTCCTGATACTCGGATGGAATGAATTTCTTCTGTCCAAGATCATAGAGACCAACCTTGAATTCCTTCACTGCGCCAATTCCTCTTACCTCAGCCGCTTTGATTTTTTCCTTTTCGCATACTTTTCTTACACTGTCGATAATCTCATCATTCGGATCCAGTCTCACTGCATATCTGGTCCCCATTTTAACGTAATTCATAAGCACTCTCTTTCTCTTTGATCAATTTTAACAATGCCGGACAAGAAGAGTATTCACATAAACTGATCTGAACTTACTCATTCTGACCTATTCAAAGTGTAACTCCCTGCTTGAAGATGGCGATATCATGATAGCCTGCCTCTTCTGATTTTGTCTTTGATCCAGAAGCTATTGCAATGACAAGATCATACAGTTCTTCTGCTACTTCAGCAATTGTCTTTCCTTCAACCGCCATCCCAGCATTGAAATCAATCCAATTAGATTTATTGATGGCAAGACAGGTATTGGTTGCAATCTTTACAGTTGGCACAGCGGCTGCGAACGGAGTCCCTCTTCCAGTTGTAAAGAGAATTATCTGACAGCCGGACGCTGCTTCTCCTGTAGATGCGACAAGATCATTGCCTGGAGTAGACAGCAGATTCAGACCTCTTTTTCTGAGCCGTTCGCCATACTTCAGGACATCCATCACTGCAGCACTGCCGCTCTTCTGGACACAGCCATTGGATTTGTCTTCCAGCGTGGAAATTCCTCCGGCTTTATTCCCCGGAGATGGGTTTTCGTAGATTGTCTGATGATAGGCTGTAAAGTAGTTTTTGAAACTATTAATCAGATCCACCGTCTTCTCAAACACCGCCGCATTGACAGCACGATTCATCAGCTCAGTCTCTGCGCCAAACATCTCCGGCACCTCAGCCAGGACTGCCGTACCGCCGTCAGCAGTCAGAAGATCTGAAAATCTTCCGACGACCGGATTGGCAGTAATGCCGCTGAGTCCGTCAGAACCACCGCATTTCAGACCGATTCGGAGTCTGGCCGCCGGTACTTCTGTCCGTTCATCCTCTGAAACATAGGATGATAGGTCTCTGATTTCATTTAAACAGGCCTGAATCTCATCGTCACAGTCCTGGGCATTCACAAAACGGATACGCTTCGGATCATAGTCCCCAATATATGGTTTCAGCACTTCAATATTTGAGTTTTCACAGCCAAGGCCAAGCACTAGCACTCCGCCGGCATTCGGATGTCTGATCAAGTCTGCCAGAATAACTCTGGTATTCTCCTGATCATCACCCATCTGTGAACAGCCATAGGGATGCGTTAAGGCAGTGATCGCATCAATGGATCCGGTTACATACTGCTGAGCTCGACGCTCGACGGACTGAACAATGCTGTTTACACAGCCAACCGTTGGCACAATCCATATCTCATTTCGAATGCCAACCGATCCGTCTTTGCGGATAAAGCCCTTAAAATAACGATGCTCTGGTTCTGGAAGCACTGAAGATACCGGATGATACTGATAATTCAGCACATCGCTCAGATTGGTTTTAATATTGAAAGTATGCACGTGCATTCCGGCAGGGATTGTCTCTATGGCATGACCGATGATCGTTCCATACTTGATTATATTTTCATCTATGGCAATATTCCTCAGTGAAAATTTATGCCCCTGCTTAATATCTTCTTTCAGTTCCACTTCAGTGCTTCCGAATAGGAAACACTCTGTTTTCCTTAAGTCTGTTAGGGCAACAGCCACATTATCATTTTCATGAATCCGTATCGCTCTGATCATGATTTCAGCCAAAGTATTTCTCAAGTGTCTTTTCCATCCCAATTATTCGAATGGAATCAAGATATTCTGCGGTCTTTTTTTCAAGACCTTCAATCTTTGTCAGATCCTGACCATGGAATGTTTCGTTCGATAGATATGCATGAACAAATTCAGCTGTTGGCTTCAAAGTGTTCTCTGCAAAAAAGCCAAGAACATCCGGACTGTCTTTGATTTCGTATATATCCGAGCCTCTTATTCCTCTCAGAAATCCTTCCCCCCTGTCGGTACTTGAATAGAAAGACATCAGCGCTGCGATGGAAAATGTCAGATGTTCAGGAATTCTACCCAGCTTCTCAGCATATCCAAGCAGGGAAGGCAGACATCGAGCACGCCACTTGGATACTGAATTCAGAGAAATGGACAGCAATTCGTGCTGAATAAATGGATTGTTAAAACGATCTGCTGCTGTCAGCGCAAATTCTTCGCAGTCCTCCTTTGGCAGAGACAGCGTTGGAATAATTTCTTTGTGAATAGTCTCATCCATGAAGCGACGAATAATCGGATCATTCATAGACTGATTGACGAAATCATTTCCCTTTAGATATGAAGCCAGAACAAAGGAGGTATGTGCGCCATTCAGGATACGGACTTTACGCTGTTTGTATGGTTTCTGATTGTCTGTAAAGATGACATTCATGCATTCTTTGTCTTCAAGTGCTTTATTCATCGGAAATTCTCCAGAGATATCCCTGGCTGATTCTATAACCCAAAGTGCAAATGGCTCTGCAGTATCCAAAATATCGTCTTCATAGCCAAGTTCATTCCAGATTTTCTCTGCATCTGCGTGCAGGTAGCCGGTAACAATTCGATCAACCAGAGTAGACGCAAAAATACAATCCTCTTCTATCCACTTTCTGAATCCATCATCCAGATTCCAGAGATTGATATACTCCATCACACATTTCTTCAGGACAATACCATTATCGTCAATAAGCTCTGCCGGAAGAATCACCAGTCCTTTGGCATGATCCCCTTTGAATTCCTCATAGCGGGTCAGCAGGAACTGTGTCAGCTTGCCAGGGAAGGAGATGTTTTTCTTCTCTTCAAATGAATCAGATTCATTGAATACGATACCAGCTTCTGTTGTGTTAGATACAACAAAACGCAGCGTTGGAATTTTGGCAACGCGAATGTATGCATCATAGTCTTCATACGGAGAAACAATGTCTTTTACAGAAGTAATCTGCCTTGTTTCAATATACGGGGTTCCATCTACACGTCCTCTCAGCTGCAGTGTATATTGACAGTCCTGCTTTCGAAAACGTTCAATGGATCCATATTCAATCGGCTTAATCAGGACTACAGAACCATTAAACAGTCCTTTTTCATTGGCGATATCAATCATATAGTCCACAAATGCTCTCAAAAAGTTGCCTTCGCCAAATTGGCATACTTTTACCGGACGGTCAATTGGCCGTGTCATTTCTTTATTAAGCAGGTTCATATTCTTCTCCTCTTCAGACTGCGTTCAGTGAAACTAAGTGCTTACTTATGCAAGCGAGTTGATTCCAGTTCATTGATATGACACTGCAGAATCCAATTGGGTGCCTGTTCATTTCTGCCTTCAATTCGATCAATCAGTATTTTTGCGGCAGTCTGTCCTTCTTCATAGGCCGGCTGCACAATTGTAGTTATTGATGGAGAAGCCAGTTCACTCCACTCCAGAGAGTCAAATCCCAGCAGACCGATATAATCCGGAATCAGATCGCTGTATCTGCGGATTACGAGATACGCCTTATCCAGCAGCCAGTTATTGCATACAAAGATGCAGGTGTGCTTCTTCTCGTTCAGAAATGGATTCAACTGAGTCTGCAGCTCTTCCGGAGACGTATTGGTATCTGCTGTTATTACAGAATATGGAAGCTTCTTTTCTTCCAGGCATTCCGTAAATCCCTTATAGCGTTCCATTCTGGTATTCAGCACATATGGGTTGGCAGTGATCATGACGTAATTGTCATAGCCGCGCCTGGTCAGTTCACTGACCGCCTCATATACCGCCTCAAAGTTATTCGTCTTTACCCAGAGATCATTGCTGGCAGAATTTGGAGAATCAAAGTAAGCAATCGGTTTCTCCATGGCAAGTTCATGCCACATGGTCTCAAAGTAGACAGTTGGCTGCACAATAAATCCATCCGCACCCATAGCCGCCATGGAGCGAACATATTTGCGTTCTCGTTCCAGTTCATAGCCGCTGGAACCGACAATCATTTGATACCCTTGCTGTTCGCAGTAGTCATCAATGCCCTTGATCACTTGGTTTGCAAAAGAATTTGTAATATCGCCGATGATGACACCAATCAAATGTGTCTGCTTAGAGTTAAGAGAACGCGCAAGAGTATTAGGCTGGTAATCTGTCATTTCAATTACAC
>SABF01000156.1 GCA_009929095.1 Erysipelotrichia bacterium | reverse complement strand
GTTTCTTCACCGCAGACGAATGCCCCGGCGCCAAGACGGATCTCAACGTCAAAATCAAATCCAGAATTGAAGATGTTCTTTCCCAAAAGCCCAAGTTCTTCAGCTTCTCTGATGGCAATCTTCAGACGATGAACAGCAATCGGATATTCAGCTCGAATATAGATATATCCAAGGTGAGCACCTACCGCATACCCCATTATGGTCATGCCTTCGATGATTGCATTAGGATCGCCTTCCAGAATGGAACGATCCATGAAAGCTCCCGGATCACCTTCATCAGCGTTGCATATAACATATTTTTCAGGTTCAGTCTGATCTTTTTCAAACTGCCACTTCACACCTGTAGGGAATCCAGCTCCGCCGCGTCCGCGCAGTCCGGATTTTTTTATTTCGTCGATTACCTGCTGAGGAGTCATTGAAGACAGCACTTTTCCAAGGGCTTCATAACCATCCATGGCAATGTACTCACTAATATCTTCAGGATTAATTTTTCCACAGTTGCGCAGTGCTATACGCTGCTGCTTTTCATAGAATTTAATCTTATCAATATCTAAAATTTTCTCATGAGTTACAAGATCCTCATCAGAAAGTTCAAGTTCCTTAACTACTCTTCCTTTATAAATATGTTCAGATACAATCTTCTCAACATCTTCCGGTGTAACATGGCAGTAAAAGACCTTATCTGGGTAAACAGCTACAATTGGTCCTTTCTGACACAGACCAAAGCAGCCAGTCTTGATAACTTTGACTTCATCTTCCAGCCCGTATTTTTTCAGACATTCGTTGAAGTTGTCGTAGATTTTAGTTGAATTGCTTGCTGTACATCCAGTGCCGGCACAGCACAGTATATTCATACGATACATAATCAGGCAGCCTCCCCGTTGTTAGCAGCATCGACTGTATACTCTTCTACGACCTGTCCTTTTCCAATGTGCTCTTCCAGGACTTTAGCAGCCTTCTCCGGTGTCATATGAACATAGGTTGTATGGGATCCATCTTTTCCATAGACCTCCACAATTGGCTCATATACACACATTCCGATACAGCCGGTCTGCGTGACAACGCAGTCGTAGTTTTTAGCGGCAGTCTGTTCAACAAGACGATTCAAAACCGGTCTTGCACCAGCTGCGATTCCGCAGGTTGCCATACCGACAACAACACGGTAATCTTTTCCGCCTTCGCGCATCTCGACTTTTTTAAGAGCCTGCTCACGCATCTTCTTAAGATCTTCAAGGCTTTTCATAATCAGTCCTCCTTCTTCCCTTCAACGTTCTGATTGATATATTCTTTAATCCATAGAAGAATCGAAGAATCCAGCATGCTAACCCCGGCAAGCTGTTCTTTGATCTCGCTGGATGCAAAGACAAACTTATATGTATCTGTTTCGTAAATCATTTCGTAGCTGATATCTTCATTCGCCTGAATACATGCCATCATCATTTCTCCCAGGTCGCCAATTGGCGGGGTATCAATGAAGTCTTTCTGCACTGTGGCGGAGATACAGGTTCCTTTGCCCACATCACTTTTGACAGCGAATGTACCATTGCATTCTTCAGTCAGCCCTTTCATGAATGCAACTCCCATTCCAACCTTGCGGGTAGTGCGCGAAGTCGTAAATGGATCAGTAACTTTTTTGACCAGATCCTGACTCATTCCTTTTCCATCATCCCTTAAATCAATGGAGATCACATTGTCCTTTAGTGAATCTCTGATTTTAAGAATAATCTTTCTGGAACCAGCCTGGATACTGTTCATAAGAAGTTCAAGTATCTGCATTGCAAGATCTTCCATCATACGTTTTCACCGCACAGTTTCATATATGTATCCGTATCAATCTCATGAACCGCCTCCGATATGTCTGTCAGCCTGTGTGCATCTGAATCATACAGCCAGATAGTCTTATTCTCATTAATCCACGGATGAAGCTTAAGAACTTCTTCTTTCTGAGTTTCTGACTTTACTTCAAGTCCATCATATGGGAGATCCATTGGAATAAAGCCAAGCTGTGTTGTAACAGAGTTTTTCCGATCCATAACATGAGCCAGCACAGCGGTTCCATCAAGTTCGTGGATTCTTTCAATGCATTCAGATAGAGAAGCATTCAGAGATACAATCAGGAGACGTTCTTCAATGCCAATCATTTCATCCCGGCTGTTCATAATCTCTTCTTCTCCAAAGAAGTCAGTTTTGTTCATGATATCCGGCATTTTGGAATTAATCCAATTCTGGAGCAGATCTGCCTGTTTCATGCTCTTGAAGTATCCAAGCAGATGTACTTCCTCCGAACTCTCGAGTTCACATCCATATATGAATTTCAATCCATTCATAGCAGTAGCCTCTGCCACTGCCGGAAGCTGTCTGGTAGAGTTGTGATCAGTCACCGCAATCACATCAAGACCCTTAATCATAGCCATGCCGCAGATATTGTTCGGAGTCATCTCATTTTCTGCACACGGTGATAGACAGCTGTGGATATGCAGATCGTAGAACATTTACTCTCCAAGTTCGATCAGTTTGCGTGCCGTTTCGAACGAAGGAATACTGCTTTGAATCAGAGGAATACCTTCTTCTTCAGCTTTCTGGATGACTTCCGGCGGCCATACTGCATCATCTGCAAGAATGACACATGCAAATTCTCTCAAACTTGCAACAGCAATGACATTAATGTGGCTCTGTACCGTGATCCATGCCTGTCCAGGCTTGCCTCTGCCCATAACCCAGCTGAGCAGATCACCGCAGTATACACCGGCAATCTCAGCTTTACAGTCAGTTTTCTCAGTCACAAGTTTCCATTCTGTATTCTGCAGCATTTCTTCAATGGTCATGGCTCTTCTCCTTCTGCATCGAAGCATGTATTCGGCAGTCATTAATTGTTTTATTTCCTTTGACAATTTCTTCAGCCATGATTCTGCATGTCTGCATACCGCATGCACTGCAGTCATATCCCGGCAGTTTTTCAAGCTGCTCATTCACTTTTCTGAAGAATTCCATCTTCTCCTGAAGCGAACGATCATCTCCCTCTGACACAGAGAGATTTGGCGTGTAGAGATATTCAAGCGGGAAATCAGTGATTGGTTCTGATACATCATGTGTAAGAGCATCAATGTTATTGCGGCTCAGATAGCTGTTGCCCCATAACAGATGGCCTCCGATACAGCCATTAAAACAGGGAAACAGGCACATCATCCGGAAACTGTCCAGAAGTCCAAACTCTTCCATTGATAGAATGCTGCTGACTTTATCAAATCCGTCTGCGATCAGAAAATCATCTTTCTGAAGCATGACTGCCGGATTGCAATACTGAAGTCCTTCTCGTGAGAAATGCACATCTAGTGTTCCGACATGCTGATTCTCACGAATCTTCGGAAGAATATGATCAATCAGCATTGGATACTGTGTCTCTATCAATCGATTGATCACTGGGCAGTGAGAAGATATTCCATTGCCTGAATCAACTGATTCAGACAGAATCTGAGTTTCTCTCATCATCTGTCCTTCAACTTTTGAAAGATCAATTACTTCATCGAACCCAAGCATCTTAATCGCATTGAAGATTTCCTGAGCCTGGTGAAGTGTAGAGCACATGCTAGTCATCGCGGAAGGAACCATACAGACAGTGTAGTCATAGCTCTTGATGTCTTCCAGAGTACTTCCCTTAGCAAGCATTCCCTTGTTGTGACATGCCTGAATACAATGACCGCAGTTAATGCATCTAGATTGATTCACCTTCACTCGGTCCTTGACCATAGTCAGTGCAGACACTGGGCAGGACTTGATGCATTTCAGGCACTTAATGCATTCTGAAAGCGTATAGGTCACAACGGTTTTACGTTTCATTCGGTTGCCCGGAAACCCAACGTCAGGGTTGTCCCATCTGAACTGGACTTGATATCAAATTTATCGGCTACTCGCTTAATGTTCGGCAGTCCCATTCCAGCTCCAAAGCCAAGTTCTCTTGCCTTCTGATCAGCAGTAGACCAGCCTGGTGTCATCGCTTTCTCGAGATCAGGGATTCCAGGACCTGGATCTTTGAATTCCATACTCACCGATCCGTCATCATAGAGGTTCATTGTTATCACTCCGCCCCAGGCATGAATGATCATATTGATCTCAGCTTCATATGATGCAACAGAAATTCTTCTGAGCATTCTTGTATCAACCCCAATATGCTTAAGAGTTTCCTTGATTTGCGAACTGGCAGATCCCGCATCGGCATAATCATCACGAGCTACTATGTATTCTTCATGAAGTATTGGTGTCATGTGATCGCCTTTACTCCTTTAGAATATAGAATTCCACAGGTCTCGTACATTGTGTAATGAGTAGAATAAATATTGAAATCCATCTCTTTGGCAATTTCCAATGATTCGCCGATTAATTTTTTATTTCTGACAAAGATAAT
>SABF01000155.1 GCA_009929095.1 Erysipelotrichia bacterium | reverse complement strand
GTGCTGTCCGAAGCGGAAATCTCCTTCTTTATCGATGGTTACCTCAGCGGCGCCATCCCTGAATATCAGATGACTGCTTTCCTGATGTGCTTCTTCTTCGCTCCCGCTGCCGGCTACATATGCACCGACAGTCTTGTATTCGCAATGCAGACCCCGACATATCTGGGGATACCGTTTTGCGCCTGCCACATTCATCTTTGCCTTCATCGTATTGTCTTCCGGATCATAACCGGTATGAACAATGGCTGAATTGGCCATGGTGGCACCATTGGCAATATCATTCTCCCTGTCTATTACTGCCGTTTTCAGCTGATAGCGGGACAGATCTCTGGCCAGCATGGTTCCAACAATTCCAGCACCGATAATTACTGCGTCGTACATGAGTTCTCCTTCCGGACAAAAAGAGGTCAAAAGAATAAACGCTTTATTCTTCTGGCCTCTTTGTCTCTGCCTCTGATTAACTTTTCCTGTTTCATTGTATGGTGCAGCAGCAAATAAAGCAACGGCAATCTTTGTGAATTATTTATTTTGACTGTATTGCATGCATGTTATGCCCACCCGGCAGCAGTATAATATTCAGCTGTTTCGGCAGTTTAAATCATGTATCTTGACTAAGCCGGACAGGGGGAAGACATGATTGCAGAAAAATCAGATAAAACTATCACCCCACCGGTCAAAGCATCTCGGAATCAACAGCAGATGCCGGCAGGGACTCAATCAGGTTTTCCAGTGGAAATAGCCGAAGCACTGGGAATTCCCTCTGAAAACCGGCTCGGCAATACAGATAATCCATTGCCTAAAGCAAGCCTGGAAGCCGATCATTGACAAACAGATTATTTCAGTGCCACAGCAAAGGTTTAGAACAGGAAACCGCTTCAAGCCCTTCATTGAGTGCACGGACTATCTGTTCTTCGGATGAAAGCAGTCCCCCGCCGATCAATGCAGTAGCCGTTTTTTTCTGTATCTCAGGAATAATATCTGTTGCGATAGCAGGCAGTATTTCAAGATAATTCGGCTTCAATTCGTTCGCTAATACAATTCCTTTTTCCAGTGACCTGGAATCAATCAAAAAAAGGCGAAGGACTGCCGTGCAGCGATTCTTTTTTGCAGTCAGAACAACTTTTCCTCTTGTAGAAATCACACCATCTGCTTTCAGCACCTGGCATAGATATTCACATCCCGGTTCATCATCAGAAAGCCCGCTGACCATATCCAGATGTACAATCAGTTTTTTTCCTGCCGCATGCCCTTTTCTGATTAATGATGAAATCAATGAAACATGCATGTTCATCAAAAAGCATACTTCATAATTACTGCGCAGGAACTTTTCGAATGTACCCGCATCAGATACTGCCGGGATGATACCTTTCAGTTTGAGCATAGTTCCTCTCTGACAAGACATAATATAAACGTACTCATGCGAATCAAATCATGAAATTTCCTTATTTTGTGTTATTCGGAAACATCAGGAGAATCTGATGCCGATTCTGATGGGGGCGTCGGTATTGGTTCGGCAGTCGGCTCTGGCGTGGCACTCGGCGTCGGTGTGGCACTCGGCGTCGGTGTGGCACTCGGTGTCGGTGTGGCACTCGGCGTCGGTGTGGCACTCGGCGTCGGTGTGGCACTCGGCGTCGGCGTAACAGTCGGTGTCGGCGTAACAGTCGGTGTCGGCGTTGGAGTCTGGTTAGGGTTCGGATTCACTGCGGTACACTTGTTCTCCCAGGTAACATAGCCCAGATAGCAGGCACATCCATTCTCTCCTACCGTCTGTCCTTCTTTGCAGTCAGTTGATACGGAAGGATCTTCCGTAAATATCTCATCGTTCAGTGGATTCGTCTGAATCAGATTTTCAACAGTTCCGATAACAGCAGGAATTGCAGCAAGCGGCTTAGGTCTGTCATCATCTGTAATATAGGCATGCGTACGAATATAATCAAACAAAGCTTCAAGGCCTTTCACGGAAAGATGAAGTCCATCATCAACCATGTATCCAGACTTGGCATAGCCTGTCGTATAATCTATCAGTGTTTCAGATGAATTCAGATATTTCCAGTCATTGTCTTCGCACATTTTGGCAACTGCTGCATTGTAGGCGATGATCTGCGTCATTGAAAGATTCGGATATGCGTTTTTCTGACCGATCGGCGGAATTGCATTCACGATAATATCTACGGATGGATAGGATTCCTGAATCAGCTTAATCTGCGCAGTATAGCGTTCAATGAAGTTTGTCGCATCCGTTCCAGTGCCGCCTAAATTGTTTGTGCCGAAGGTGATAATGACTCGTTCGGGCTGCAGAATTTTTACAGATGCCGGCATGGTAAATGTGCCAGTTGAAAACTGCATGCATTGCAGCGATGATATTGCATCAATTCCCATGCCAACAACACCGATCGTATTGCTCTTGTCAGAAAATGTTTTGCCATTTGTATCTGTCACTTTGTAAAATCGTGCAGTATTGGAATCACCGAGAAACAGTGTGGACTTGATGTAGTCGGAACCAGCATCCTCTGTTTCCGCAAGTACAGTGCCATTATATTCAGTAGCATTCAAAGGCTTTACACTGACTGCCGCCGAAGCTTCCGCTGAAACATCTGAATCAGATATGCTCTTTTTACTAAGTATCCGGCGGACGCCAAAAACTGCCAGACTGATTATCAGCACGGCAGCCGCAGTGACCAGGGCAAGGCCAAGCGGGTTGATTCGATATCGTTTGCCTCGGAATCGGAACTTGATCGGCTTCATACGATAAATTATAAACCGAATATAGCCAATCTCCAAAAAAAGGAAGGCGCAGCATGTCCTGCTTCGACATACTGCGCCATCCTCCCCTTGATTGTATCAGGTGCTATTTTATCATCTTGTGATCTTTAAGAAGTTTCTCAATATCTGTCCCGCGGATCTTCTTCAATGCCTTCTGCACCAGCTGTTTCTGTACAAAGTTCAGCTGCATATCCTCAAGACCCTTGCCATCAGACATGGCAACTGTCGCATCAATCAGGTTCCTCACATCATAGACAGAGCCCCAGACTTCCGGTACACCGCGATCGACATTGCATAGTGTATATACCGCTTCCATACCTGTGCGCATCGAATACTCGGTAGTAAAGATGGTATCTCTCGGTTCTTCAGCAAACTGACCGAGGAAAGCAAAGTTAACAGCACCATCCGGAATAACCTTCGGACGGTCATCTGTGGTTCTTGGCATGAAGAAAGCTGTGATATAAGGCATCATGACAGGAACGGTATTGCAGCTGCTGGATGCTAAATCTTCAATCTGCTCTATCGGTACGCCAATGTGATAAAGCCATTCTTCACAAATCTCCATGCCGGTGCATTCACGCATCGGCTTCTTGATGAAATCTCCCGGCTTATCTGAAAATAATCCGTAAACCCAGCCTACCAGCTGATCCTTAGGCTGTGATTTGAATTGCGGCTGACGATTGAATGTCCACGACATCAGCCAGCTGGAATCCATGCAGGTGACTATACCGCCGGTTACTACTCCGCCGGAATGCGGATCTCTGCGGCAGATTTTCTGAATATATGGAACCAGTTTTTCATCTTTGATCGTAACGGTTGCACTCATCCAGTTGGACTGTTCCGGATTGCTGCAGAATTTTTCCGGATTTCCGAATGCAGGATCCTGGGCTGCCATGCGCTTCCACATATCCCAGCCTCCGCCTTCCTTCAATTCCGTATTGAATTCGGCTGGAGTGTCCTGTGATCCAATTGAAGAATTCTCAACACAGCCGCCATTGGTGATAAATACCAGATCTTTTTCGGTCAGGGAAATAAATTCCTGTCTGCCGTCTCTTGTTACATCAATGGACTTTGCAACCTTATGATCTTTGACCGTGCAGTCAAATACAACGTTATTGACCTTAACACCAAACTGAAAGTCAACGCCATGGTCTTTCAGATAGTTCTGAAGCGGCAGAATCATGGATTCATACTGATTGTATTTGGTAAAGCGAAGTGCTGTGAAATCAGGCAGACCGCCGACATGGTGAATATACCTCTGAATATAACGCTTCATCTCCAGAGCAGAGTGCCAGTTTTCAAATGCAAACATGGTACGCCAGTACATCCAGAACGTGGAATTCAGAACTTCTTCATCAAAGAGTTCATCAATTCTCTTGTCAGCGAGTTCATCATCGCTGGCAAAGAATACTTTCATGATCTCTTCCAGACCTTTCTGCGACAGGTTGAACTTTTTGTCTGTATGCGCATCCTGTCCCTGATGAACAGTTGCCCGACACAGAGAATAGTTTGGATCACGCTTGTTCAGCCAATAATACTCATCCAGTACGGAATGACTTGGATCATCCGCATCCGGAATGTCCCGGAATACATCCCACATAACTTCGAAATGGTTGTCCATTTCACGGCCGCCGCGCATGACATATCCA
>SABF01000154.1 GCA_009929095.1 Erysipelotrichia bacterium | reverse complement strand
TAAAGAAACAATTCATGAGTATAATCTGATTCAGAAAATTGGATTCTATGTTTATATTGCCATATTCATGAACAGCAGATATGAAAAAATGGCACAAAAATATGCAGATAAATTGATTTACATTGATCCTGAGCAGAGAGATTTTACGGTCTCGCAGTATCCGAATGAAGCTGAGCTTAAAAATAAAGCAATAGTTGTTCCTCTGAACTACGTTCCAGAATGGGACCGGCAGATGATCATGGCAGGCAGGACGGTTTCAGCTGGTCATCTTCCAAAAGTGTTTATTCATCCTGGCAGAATTTATGGCTTGAGAAAGATAGATGCATTTCTTAAAGCACTGATTGAATTGAAATCAGAAAACCCGGATCTCAGCAATCGAATTCAATTTGTGCAATACGGAGAAATTAAACCTAAGTATCAGAAGATGATTTCAGACTATCATCTGGAAGAGATCATGCATCTGGAATCAAAGATTTCTTATGAAGATGCCGAGCAGAAAATGATCGAAAGCGATGGATTGGTATTATTTGATACAATTATGCCTGAAGAGATGATACAGCCGTATCTGCCATCAAAGGCAATTGAGTATATGCTGCTGAGAAAGGATATGCTCATTATTACTACTTCGAAGAGCCCGGCGTGGAGGATATTCACTGGATTAGGATACCAATGCTGCAGGTATAATACTGAAGAGATAAAGAATCAGATTAAAAAACTGATTAGTACCGATACTCATTTGCATGAATATGATATTGCATCATTCGAGAACACAAAGGCTACAAGTGAGCTGAAAGCATACGTGGAATCAAAACTGATTTAGGAGAAAGGGGAAAGTAATCCATGGAAGCGTTTATTGTAGTTGCAGCAGGTGTACTGGTCCTTTCTTTTCTGTGTGGATCATCGATCTTATTTCTATTGAAACTGCATAAATGCAGATGGTTTACTTTTGCTGTGCCAATTGGTTTCTGCACGCTGATGGCATTAATGCAGGTTGGTGATTCCTACCTTACCTTTACAGGGCATTATGATCAGATGTTTTCCAATTATGCAAAAGGGGTCATCATTGTAATACTGCTTATTTCGGCAATTTGCTATAAAGGAATTATTGCTTCATTTAAGCGAATTTGGAAGTATGGCAAGTGGAAACTTCCAGTTGCGATTTTTCTGTTTGCAGTATTTATCTGGGTATACAGCCGAACACAAACACCATATCGAGTAGATGATATTAATTTCTATGGTGTCTATATTCCAGGCAGAATTAATTCTGCTGAATTTTCAGATATAAAGTATGATTATCAGTCATTATTTGTATTTCTTTCGGTACTCCTGAAGTGGTGCAGATATGTGATTGCCAGATTTGATCTGGGCATCAGTTTCCTGAATCTTGGCTTTGTTCAATGGGTCCCGGCAATCATTACTACATGGACGCTGTCTTTTGCATTTGTTGATTTTTTTGATAATATCCGGCGAAGAACAGATAGCACGTGGTCTGCAGTCATTATCTGGATCGTCTCCGGAATGATAATGTTTGCAGATTACTGGTATTTTGCTTATCCGCACTTTGGCGGAACAATGCGCCGTCTGCCTATCGTACTTCTGCTGATCATCATGCATTCCATGTCAGATGATAAGCGGAAAACCTGGGTTTGGCTGGCAGCTTTATGCATGGGCGCTGCAGTTTCAATCAGTTCCAGCGGATTCTTTATTACGATGATGATACTGTATGCTTGGGCGGTTTACTCCATGATCAGAAAACGAGATACATGGATCAGAGAATTGTTTCTTATGATGATCTATCCAGTGCTCTTTGGGTGCTGTTTCGAGCAGCAACTGATTCCTGTTTTCCTTGGAACACTGGGAATGATTGGTTTGCTTGCCCTGATCAGCTGGAAATTCAACCTGGAGAAATATGTCCGATATCTTGGCTGGCCGATGCTGATTGCAGTTCCAATCGGAATTGCTGTACTGGTATATCTTGGCTATCCTTCTGCTGAAGCAGTGGAAAGTTCTGTCGGAAGAACATTTTTTACAGCTATTGCTAATTACGACATGGTGCCGGAACTTCTGCAGTTTTCATTTGCTCCGGAGTCTTGGTGTCTTGGATTGTTCAATGCACTATTCTGGATTGCGGCTGCCGCGGGAATTGTATTCTCATTCGTAAAAAAATCATGGCCACTCAGCCTGCTGACAATCATTCTGATTACCTTCTTCAATCCTTTTGTCTTTAATTTTATCGGAAATTATCTAACGGCTACTGCATACTTTCGAATCACTGATATTTTCTTTAATTACGTAGTGATTGCTGAACTGATGATTATATTAAGCGGTGCATTGAACAGTAAGTGGTTTAAAGCGCTGTGTCTGGCTGTTTTCTCACTCATGGCAGTGCTCAGAATTATGAATTTTAAAATGAGTCAGTTCGTAATGCCAGGCTCAGAGGCGGATGCAGATTTTGATTCCATGTATCACGCATCAAAAGAGCAGATGGGAATTATCAAGGATTTCTCTGATGAATTTCTGACTGCGTATCATACATGCCGTGTAGAGTCAGAAGATGAATTCTATACGGATAATGTTGATGATGGGAGTATCAGAGTTGCTTCTCAGATCTATGGAACTCCACTGTTCACCAATGTTAAGGTGAATAATCTTCTGGGAGATCGTTTTGCTTACGTCAAAATTGACACAGATGAATATGAACAGATATTTGCAAGGAGACAGCCTGGCTATAATCTACCAGATGTCAGTTATGAACATGCCTGCAGCTGGGCTATGAAACGTTATACTGACTATATCATTCTGGATGCCCAGTATAACTGGCAGCTTCAGGAAGGTCTATGGACATGTGCTTCAGATATTTATGATGAGGGATACTACCGGATACTGATGTTTAACACCCGGTATTGGAATTGGAATATCTATCAGGGAGACGCTGTGGATTATACTGCCCAGCTGGAAAATGGAGGTTATTGAGATGACAAAATTATTGTCGGTTGTCGCACCGGCATATAACGAGGAGGCCTGTATTCAGACATTTCATGACCGCCTGACAGAAGTATGCTCTAAACTTGACGGCTATGATTATGAACTGCTGGTTGTCAACGATGGTTCCAAGGATCATACAGAACAAATGCTCCATGATATGTGCAGCAAAGATCCCCACATGTCAATGGTTTCATTAAGCAGAAACTATGGACACGAAATAGCTGTTGCGGCAGGAATGGACTATGCCAGAGGCGATGTGATTGTATTGATGGATGCGGACCTCCAGGATACCCCGGAACTGATTCCGGAGATGCTTGCAAAGTATGAAGAAGGCTATGATGTGGTTAATGCCAAACGTTCATCTCGTGCCGGCGAAACCTGGATGAAAAAATGGACAGCAAAGAAATTTTATCAAGTGTTTTCTAAAGCATCCGGCAAGGTTCATATGGAAGAGAATGTCGGTAATTATCGTCTTGTCAGCAGAAGAGCCTGTGATGCATTCTGCAAGCTCAGGGAGACTCACCGGTTTGCCAGAGGACTGTTTTCGTGGGTTGGATTTCCAACAGCAGAGATTGAGTTTGAACGCGATCCACGTGCTGCCGGCAAGACAAAATACAACTATAAATCCATGATCAATCTGGCAATTGAAGGGCTGACATCATTTACAACTGCGCCGCTTCGCTGGGCAACCTATGCAGGCATTGTGGCGATTGTATTTGCACTTATTTACATTGTCTATGTATTAGTAATGTTCTTTACTCATAACCCGCATCTTCAGCCAGGCTGGTCAAGCATGGTAATTATTATGCTGTTGTTTGGAAGCCTGCAGCTGATCTTCCTGGGGGTAATAGGGGAGTATCTTGGTCGAATCTTTGATGAATCCAAGAATCGGCCGCTGTACTTTATCAAGGAATATACTGTAAAAATGGAACACAGAGATAATGAGGAGAAAGATAAATGAAGATACCTGGAAATACACTGAAACGCGGATATGACCATTATCGCAATGAGTTCATCAGTAAATCAAATCAGGTGCTTGATTCTGGCTGGTATGTACTTGGACCTGAAGTAGAACACTTCGAGGAGGAATTCGCTGCCTGGAACGAGTCAAAGTACAGTGTTGGATGTGCAAGCGGGCTGGATGCTCTGGTCATGGCATTTCGAGCATTACATCTGCCCAAGCATTCTAAAGTTATCTGCCAGGCAAATACCTATATTGCCTCGATTATGGGATTTACCAGGAATGGACTGGAACCCATTCTTGTGGAACCGGATCAGTATTATCAGTTGGATGCAGATAAGCTAGAAAATGCAATTACACCGGATACCAGTGCAATCTGTGTGGTGCATCTCTACGGTCAGATCGCTGATATGCCAAAGATCATGGAGATTGCCCATAAACATAATCTAAAGGTTATTGAGGACTGCGCACAGAGCCATGGCGCATCACTGAATGGAAAGA
>SABF01000153.1 GCA_009929095.1 Erysipelotrichia bacterium | reverse complement strand
GAATCCCAGCAGTTTCATTATCTGATAATGATTTTGAAACAAAGTACTGACTGTCATATTCCAGACATCGATAAGCATTACCGGATCTGATACAGCGGTATGAATGGAATCACTGACTGTCGTCAGTGAATGCTGCGGGATAGACTCAGCATGGTCTTTTGGATTGTAGAAGTTTGGAGCTTTCAAAGTGTAGACAAGGGAATCGATTTCCTGCTGATTGAGATTTTGAGGATCTGTATTGTAATAATAATTTGCTGCAGACTGCAGACCGTAATTCCCGTTTCCGTAATAGGCAACATTGACGTAAAGCTCGAGAATATCCTTCTTTGTATAATTGCTTTCCAGATCATGGACAACAAACAGTTCAGCGGCTTTGCGATCCAAAGTTTTGCCAAAATCAAAATACAGATTCTTAGCCAGCTGCTGATCAATTGTACTGCCGCCCTGAACAAAAGAACCAGCCATAATATCGTTGCAGGCAGCTCGCATCAGAGCGATTGGAGCTACCCCGGCATGAAAATAAAATCTTTTGTCTTCACTGTGAAGCAGGGTGTTCTGATATTCGAGCGGAATCTGATCAATGGTCAGATAATCGCTGCGTGATCTGATCTCTGATACTTTATCCTGCAGGCTGCATTCACCTACAGCCTGCTGATACATTTCATAGCCGCGGCAAAGTGTTGGAATGGCACAGAGACATAGTGCAATCAGAAGTCCTGCAAAGATACCTAACATCCATTTCAATGCTCTTTTCATCGTTCATTCCTCCTGATACACCTGCAGTATCAATCTATCCCGGAGAATGATCCATCGATTCTGATAACAGGATACTTACATTTCTGTCATGATTATCAGCAGAATGAAATCATGCGGTATGATGATTATGTGTTTTGGAGGAAAGATATGTACAAGATACTGATTATTGAAGACGATAAGATAATCTCCAGACAGCTGCAGAAGCAGCTTAACGAATGGGGATATGAAACCTGTGGGATTTCTGACTTTCAGAATGTAATTGAGGAATTCCAAGCATTTGCACCTTCGCTGGTATTGCTGGATATTAAGCTTCCGTTCTTTAATGGATTTCACTGGTGTTCGGAAATTCGAAAAGTCAGCCATGTGCCGGTAATCTTTGTATCAAGTGCATCTGATAGTATGAATATTGTTATGGCAGTGAATATGGGCGGTGACGATTTCATAGCCAAACCCTTTGATATGAACGTGCTGACTGCAAAGATACAGGCACTGCTCAGAAGAACGTATGATATGTCTGCTGATACGAGTTTCATAGAATTTAACGGATTGAGACTTAATACCGATGACTCATCAGTAGAATATCAGGGGAAAAAACAGGATCTGACCAAGAATGAATATCGGATTTTAAAAATACTCATGGAGAATCAAGGCAGAATTATCAGCCGTGATCAAATGATGCAGAGACTTTGGGACACCAATGAGTTTATTGATGACAATACACTGACTGTCAATATTACAAGACTCAGAAAAACACTGGAATCTGTAGGCTTGAAGGATTTTATCATTACCAGAAAAGGTTCAGGATATCAGATATGATCCGCAGGTATCTTAGTGATCACCTGGGTATGATTCTGTCTGTGGTGCTGTCCATAACAGTATTCAATATTACTGCAGCACTGTACGAGGTTTTCAGAGCTCCGGTTATATATGCATCGATTATACTTATCACGCTGGATGCACTTTTCCTGATTGCGGGATATCCGAGATATGCCGCAAGGATGCGGTATCTGCAGCAGCTGAACGTCAGTCGGGATCCGGAAGAATGTGCAGAGCATCTGCCAGAATCAATTTCATTTGAAATAAAGACCTATCAGACTCTTCTAGCATCACTGAGTGAATCTTATCGTCATGAGGTTTCTGCGGAAGATGAAAAGTATCGTGATCGCAGTGATTATTTTGCCATGTGGGCACATCAGATCAAAACACCGATTGCAGCGATGCATCTCCTGATTGATGATGCGGGTATGCCGGAAGTGAAAGACCAGCTGTTTCGAATTGAAGAATATGTTTCCATGGTCATGCATTATTTGAAAACAGATGATGTCACGAAGGATTTTGTTCTGAGACCATGTGAACTTGATCCTATTATTGAAGAGGCAGTTCGTCATTACAGCAGTATCTTCATTCGTAAGAAATTGAAGCTGAATTTCGAAAGAACCGATTTCAAAACGGTTACAGATGAGAAATGGCTGCTGTTTGTCATTGAGCAGATTCTCTCAAACGCTTTGAAATATACAGATCATGGCTGTATCACAATCACCATGGAAGAAAATGAACTGCTGATCAGAGACACAGGCTGCGGAATTGCCGCTGAGAATCTTCCAATGCTGTTTGAAAAAGGATACACCGGATACAACGGACGGATGGACAGACGCTCTACCGGACTGGGACTATATCTATGCAATAAGGTATTGGAACGGCTTGGACATACGATCCGCATCACTTCTGAAGCTGGAAAAGGCACATCTGTTTACATCGGCATCAACCTTTCAGAATCGTAAGATTTGAGTCTGGCTTTGTAAGATAAATCGATGGAATGCAGGATTCTAATGTTTTATTCTGCCTGTGTCAGGGAGGTACTGATATGGAATTGCTTCAGGTAAACAATCTTCGAAAAGTATATACGAGCCGATTTGGTACAAACCATGTTCAGGCATTAAGCAACGTGTCCTTTTCTGTAGAAAAGGGTGAATACCTTGCCATCATGGGAGAAAGCGGATCTGGCAAGACAACACTGCTGAATATTCTGGCATCACTGGATAAACCGACTTCCGGTACGGTTCTTCTGAATGGAATCAATACGACTAAGATAAGCGAGAGGGATATATCTAAATTTCGCCGTGATAATCTTGGCTTTGTATTCCAGGATTTCAATCTTCTGGATACATTCTCCGTTCGCGATAATATCTTTCTGCCGCTTGTACTGCAGGGCAGAGATCACAAAGAGATGGAGTCAAAAATGATGCCGATTGTTAAGCGTCTGGAGATAACTGATATTCTTGATAAGTTTCCTTATGAAATATCCGGCGGACAGAAACAGCGCACAGCTGCCGCCAGAGCACTGATCACCAATCCTCAGCTGGTACTGGCAGATGAACCGACTGGGGCACTTGATTCCAGAGCATCTGAGCACATTCTGAAGATGTTTGAAGAAATCAATCAGGAAGGACAGACGATTGTCATGGTTACGCATAGTGCCAAGGCTGCCAGTCATGCGTCCCGAGTACTTTTTATCAAAGACGGTGTCGTCTACCATCAGCTTTATCGTGCAACTATGAAGGAAGATGATTTGTATCAGAGCATCCAGTCCACGCTGACTGTAATTTCCAGAAACGGAGAACTCAATGCGTAAAATCGGACTGTATTTTCGGCTTGCATGGACTAACATCAAGGCAAACTACAGACTGTATGTTCCTTATCTGATTGCCAGCACCGGCATGATCATGATGTATTACATCATTTCTATGCTGGCGATGGATCCAAGTCTCAAGATGGGTTATCTTTCACCAACTCTTGGATCCGGGTCCTTTGTGGTAGCGCTGTTTGCCATCAGCTTTATTCTATACATCAACAGTTTCCTGATGAAGCGCAGAACGAAAGAATTCGGACTCTACAACATTCTCGGCATGGAGAAACCACAGATTGCACTGATTGTATTCATTGAAACACTTCTTTCATTTCTGATTGCATCAGTATCTGGAATATTGATTGGAACCATATTTGCAAAATTGGTGCAGCTCTTTCTTCTGAGACTGATCCGCTATGGCGGTGATATCGTCATGCAGATCAATCCTGAAGCGGTGCTGAATACCGTTCTTATCTTTGGCGTTATCTATGCTGTTGCCTATCTGAGTACTCTTAGGACAATTCACAAAACAAAACCTGCGGATATGCTTTCAAGTTCGAACGCAGGGGAACAGGAACCAAGGGCAAAATGGATTCTTTCCGTTATTGGAGCAGCTGCACTTCTTGGAGGCTATTGGCTGTCTCAGTATGTGCAGAGTCCAATGGAGGCATTTATTTACTTTTTCATTGCAGTAGCACTGGTTATGGTTGGAACGTATCTGCTGTTTACAACGGGATCCATCGCGATATTAAAAATGCTGCAGAAAAACAAAAAGTTCTACTATCAGAAGAATCACTTTATCAATGTGTCTGGCATGATGTATCGCATGAAACAGAATGCACGCGGTCTTGCTCAAATATGTATTCTATCGTGTATGGTTCTGGTTACCATATCCATGACAGTATCGCTGTATTTCGGGGTAGAGGATATGCTGAGAAATCGTTATGGAAGAGAAGTTAAAGTTGCTTCATATGTGAATTCTTTATCCCAGAGAGATGAAGTAAGAAGTGAAGTTCTGACAAAAGCAGGAAATCCAATACAGAACGAGCTGTATTATGTCCTGTCTC
>SABF01000152.1 GCA_009929095.1 Erysipelotrichia bacterium | reverse complement strand
GCTTATGGGTAATCAGTACAACTGCTTTCCCGTCTTTCCGCATTTCGCGCAGGACATTGAACAGATGTTCTGTTTCCTGCGGTGTCAGCACTGCGGTCGGTTCGTCAAGAATCAGAATGTTAGCGCCTCGGTACAGTACTTTGACGATTTCCAAAGTCTGCTTTTCAGCAACTCCCATTTCATAGACCTTTTTATCCAAACTAAGATCAAATCCATATCGATCTGTTATTTCTTTGATCTTTTCAGATGCGGTTTTAAGACTGAAACGACCTTTGGCTGTTTCACCAAGCACAATGTTTTCAACTGCATTGAATACGTCAATCAGCTTAAAATGCTGATGTACCATGCCAATCCCAATAGCATAAGCATCACGCGGGCTTTCAATTGATACTTTTTTTCCATCAACATAGATTTCTCCAGAATCAGGATAATACAGACCCGCAAGCATATTCATCAATGTAGTTTTTCCTGATCCATTCTCGCCAAGGAGCGACAGAATTTCGCCGTAGCGAATATCAAGGCTGGCAGAGTCATTGGCGACAACAGACCCGAATGTCTTGGTGACATTTATCATGCGTACTGCATACTCATTTTGCATAAATACTCCTTCTTTTAAAAACCGCATAAGGGAAACTGCACAATCTGCAGCTTCCCTTTATGCATTTAACAATTTAGGTCTGTAAATCAGCCTTCTGCGCCAGATTCTTCGATGCCGTCAATGCGGAAGCTGAAGTAAGGAGCAGAACGGAAACCATCTGCTACATCAGACTCCTTGAATACGCCATCCTTGATCGGGAAAATATCAGCTGTTCCATCAAAGTTAAGATCAACGCCATCTGCATCAGTAAGTTCTTTTCCACCGACTGTAAATGTCTTAGTATCAAATACATTCAGAGTGCCATCTTTGATAGCACTGATGACTTCATCAACCTTAGCCTGTGTGCCTTCTGCTGCTGCATTGCCAAGTTCAGTAATTTCTACAGCATCCTGAGTGTAGCCTTCGCACCAGTTTGTCGCAATATCCTCTCCCTTAAGAGCCTGAGAGAATACATAGTTATAATATACAGACCAGTTGTTTGAAGCAGAGGTCAGAGCAACATCCGGTGCAACTTCCAGCATGGAGACATTATATCCAACTGACAATGCAACTGTTCCGTTATCCTTGTAAGCTGCTTCAACAGCAGAAGGTGCACCAGTAGAATCTGCGTGCTGGGAGATCATGACGCATCCTTCAGCCATCAGAGAATTGGCTGTTTCTCCTTCCTTGTTGATATCAAACCAGGAATTTGTATATTCAACATACATGTGAACATTGCTGACAATTGACTTCACACCAAGATAGAAAGCTGTGTATCCGGAAACGACTTCAGCATAAGGATAAGCACCGACGTAGCCGACTTTAATATCACCGTCTGCAGTAAAGGCACTTGGAATCTTTTCAGCTGTCAGTTTTCCATTGTCAATAAGTTCCTGAAGCTTCAGTCCGGCAACAACACCGGATACATAGCGTGACTGATATACAGCGGTAAATGCATTCTTGAAGTTAGGCAGACCGGAATCAGCTGCAGTATCACCTGTCATCGAAATAAATGTTACTTCAGGGTGCTCTTCAGCAGCAGCCTGAATAAAGGTCTGATGTCCGTAAGAGTTTGCAATCACAATGGTTGCACCCTGATCTACCAGGTCATCAGCAGCGTCTTTGCAGTCCTGTGTTTCACCAACGGAATACTTCCAGAGCAGCTGATCATCGCTGATGCCAAGTTCAGATGCTGCTTTCTTGATTCCGTCGATATGAGCGGCTGTGTAACCCTCATTTTCATCACCGACCAGAATAACTCCGACTTTCAGTCCGCCGTTTTCGGCTGCGGGTGCATCTGAAGTTTTTGCTGCTGCAGAGCTACCGCAGGCAGCCATGCTGCAGGACAGAACCAAACCAAGCAATGCATTTACAAATTTTTTCATATTTCCTCCCTTTTCTCTATTTTTACTGCATATCAACACGACTGTCTTGCAGTCGGTATTGAACAAAACAAAAGCGGAGTCAACAACTGAAAGCAGTTGAAGAATCCGCATCTATCGCTATGCATCCGTTTTTCAGACGGTCAGATACCCTGCCGTCCGCAAAAGAAATTCTTGTATTCCAAAGGGTATGAATTCCCGTAATCATGGCATAGTTGCCGCGAGACATAATAGCAGTCGATCTAATTTCCCCTATGAACATACTAAACAAGATACTCTTATTCAAATCCCAATTCAAGGATTATTTCGTGCTTTCTATGTATTCTGACAAAATTTAGTATAGCTATAGCGAAACAATCTTATTTTAAAAGTTTTCTGACTTTTGCTGCATATTTTACACGTTCTGTAGGTGAACAGTTTGAAAGCTGTGAAAACAGGTCATAAATCTTTAATTTTTCATTCGTAGAATAACTATCTTCATTTTCAACCAATTTCACTATTGCATTCATAGAATCAAGAAACTTAATTTCAGTTTCACTGGCTCCCTGACTAATAAACTCATCAAATTGCTTCAATATTTCTTCATCATGCTTCATTCCGCCGAACAGTCCCATATTGATTTCTCCTTAGAGGAATACTTCCTCTTTTTCTTCCGGTCTGACTACCAGTGTCTCTTCGTGATCAACACAGTCATTGACCATCTTCAGCCAGTCAAATTTATTTTCATAACCGAAAGCCTTTTTTTCCGTTAGCTTTGTTACAGGATTCTTTGGATCAAATATGGTGCAGCAATCCTCATATGGCTGAATTGATGTTTCATAAGTTCCAATTTTCCTGGCCATCGCGATAATTTCAACCTTGTCCATGCAGACAAGCGGCCGCAGGACCGGAATAGAAACAGTAGAATTGATGCAAGCTATGGATTCCAGTGTCTGCGAAGCGACCTGTCCTACACTTTCACCAGTGCCAAGGGCGATGCATCCGCTCTTCTCAGCAACTTTCTGAGCAATTCGAAACATCATTCTTCGCATCAGTGTAACTGCATACGGATCCCCTGCCGCTTTATAGATTTCCAGCTGCAGATCAGTAAAATTAATCATATGAACTTTCATCCGTCCCTGATAAATACTGACCATTTCTGCTAAATCAAGAACTTTCTGTCGGGCATTGTCAGAGGTATATGGAGGTGATGCAAAATGAACCGCTTCAACCTGAATGCCGCGTTTCATCAGTTCATATGCCGCAACAGGTGAATCAATGCCGCCTGAAAGCATCAGCAGACATTTCCCATTGATTCCAGCCGGATAGCCGCCTGCACCAAGGATCTTCTCAGAAGTGATGTAAGTGTCCTGCTCATGTACTTCTATCTGTATCTCCAGCTGCGGATGATGCACATCTACCTTCAGATCAGTATTCTTCAGCACTTCTGAAGCAACTGCTCGATTAATGCCATCACTAGTCAGCGGAAAAGTCTTATCATGTCTGCGGGCGATTACTTTAAATGTCTTCTTGTCGGTATCCTGCGCAACTCTCAGGCCTTCCTTCTGAATCGATTCAATATCTGACGGAACCTTAACTGTAAACGAAAATGAACTGATCCCGAATACTTTCTTCAGTTTATCTGCGATTTCATCTGTGTCTTCACCCTGAAGCTTGATATAGATTCGATCATGAGTTCTCGTAAACTCAAGATCTGAATAATCTCTCAGCATCCATTTGATATTCTTATCCAGACGCTTAATGAAATCACGCCGGTTCTTGCCTTTTGTGCTAAGTTCTCCAAACCGAATCAGCACGGTATCATATTTAACCATAATGTTCGATAATCTCCTTCAATGCTGCCAAGAATAAATCAATTTCAGCAATCGTATTTTCCTGAGACAGGCTGACACGGATGCAGCTGGAAGCTCTTCTGTCACTCATTCCCATTGCTTTCAGCACATAACTTGGGTTGTTGGACTTTGACTCGCATGTGCTTCTTGCAGATACCATGAAGCCAGCTCTGTTCAGAGCATTCTGCATCACTTCGCTGGGAATTGCTTCACATGAGAAGTTCATCGTTTCCGGTATTCCTTCTGCAGGGCTGTTGATCATAATCTGCTCAATAGCACTGAGACCCTCTAAAAGATGATCATGCATTTCTCTTATCAAGGTGCTGTATTTTGATTCACGTTCAAGTGCCAGTCGAAGCGTCTTTGCGAACATCATATTGACGCATGCATTGCTGGTTCCGCCGCGAAGTCCGTATTCCTGTTCGCCGCCTGAAATCAGAGGTTCCATTGGAACATGTATTCGTTTTACAAGTATTCCGCTTCCCTTCAGTCCCTCAATTTTATGTGCGGACATGGAAGCCAGGTCGATGTTCTTCATTGAACATGGTATCTTTCCAATCGCCTGAGTCATATCGGTGTGCATATAAGCATGTGATTTTTTCTTTACGATTTCTGCAATCTCAGGAATTGGATTGACTGCACCGGTTTCGTTATTTGCCATCATAATTGATACAAGTACCGTATCATCATCAAGTGCTTT
>SABF01000151.1 GCA_009929095.1 Erysipelotrichia bacterium | reverse complement strand
GTTATGCAATCTCCAAGTGTGCTCATTCCTGCGGCTACAGTGTAGTAAGAGAATTGGGCGGACATGGCGTCGGTGCTCAGTTTCATGAGGATCCGTTTGTGTCTCATATCGGCAAGCGGCATACCGGCATGGTACTGGTACCGGGTATGGTATTTACGATTGAGCCGATGATAAATGCCGGCAAAGCGGGAGTAGTCATCGATCCTTATAATGATTGGACTATTTATACCAGCGATGGAAAAGACAGTGCTCAGTGGGAATATACCATACTGATTACCGAAACAGGAAATGAAGTTCTAACTTACTAGGAGAAATTGATACCATGGAACAGGAACTGGAATTTCTAAAAAAGCGCCGCAGTATCCGCCGCTATAAGACTGAGCAGATCAGTGAACAGCAGCTTCATGATCTGGAGGAAATGGCAACGCTGGCGGCAAGTGCGATGAATGAACAGGCATGGTTCTTTGTGGTTATTCAGAAACCTGAAATTCTACAGGAACTGGCAGAGCTTTCCGGGAGATCCAATCCATTTTATTCTGCTCCGACGCTGGTAGTTGCCTTTGCAAGAAATGAGGCAGTCTCTTCTGTAGTGGATACTGCTTTTGCGATGTCCAATATGATGAATGCCGCAGTTGCAGATGGACTGGGTACCTGCTTTATCAATGTGATGAAAGATGTATTCAATGATCCGCGGCACAGTGAGCTGAAAGCGGCTTGCGGTGTACCGGCTGGATTTGAATGCATAGGATCTCTTGCAGTCGGATATCCGGATGAAATCCGGACAGTTCCAACTGACCGGAGATGGGATGTATTTTCATATATCCGCTAGACATTGCAGGAGATATAAATGAACAATACGATTTATGTGACCGGTCATCGCCATCCAGACACGGATTCTATCTGTGCTGCGGTTTCATACGCCAATCTGCTTCGTCTGTTAGGCAGCGATGCAGTTGCACTGCGACAGGGTCCTTTAAATGAAGAAACCAAATTTGTACTGAAGAAATTTCATCAGGAAAATCCGCTGCTGCTGACAGATGCCAGGTTTACATTATCAGATATCGATCTGGATGTACCGGCATTGATTGAACATACGGCAACGGTTCACCATGCCTGGCATGTAATGCTTCATACTCAGAATCGTTCTCTGTTTGTTGTGGATGATGATAACAAACTTTGCGGCATCTGCACCACTTCAAACCTATCAATGGTCAGACTGAAAAGAGATGCTGATCTGCAGGAACTGATGGCATCTGCTTCCCTTAGTGATATTGCTCATACGACCGGCGGAAGAATTGCTGTAGAACCGGCACACTTTCATATCAATGGAACGGTACATGTCATTACACTGGAAGGAACGGAAGCTTCTCTCTTTGCATTGCAGGACAGCATTGCTATTCTTGCCGGTTCCAAGGAAAAACAGAGAATGCTGATAGAGGCTGGCGTGTCATGTCTTGTAATTACCTGCGGTCAGTCGGTCAGCGATGAGATTCGTCTTTTGGCACTGCATCATAATGCGGCAGTCATTGTTACAGAATCAGATACAATGCATACTGCATCAGTCATTACGGAGTCTTATCCGATTGATAAAGTCATGACGAAAGATCTGATAACTTTTCAGGACAGCGAATACGTGGAAGATGTTGCACAGAAGATGACTAAGTCGAGAGTGCGCAGCTACCCGGTTCTGAATGAAGAAGGAGATGTTGTTGGGGCGGTATCCCGATACCATACCAGAAGTTATCAGCGAAGAAAAATTGTGCTTGTTGACCACAGTGCAGTCAATCAATCAATTGGCAATCTTGAAAATGCAGATATCATCGGAGTAATTGACCATCATCATGTCGGTGATATTGAAACCACCCATCCAATCAATTACCGCGGTGTTCAATGCGGATGCACCTGTACGATTGTTACAGATCTGTATACTGAAAACGGACTGCTTCCAGATGCTGATATGAGCGGACTGATGCTGTCAGCAATTCTTTCAGATACTTTGGATTTCCGCTCAGCTACTGCTACCAGCAAGGACCGTCTGGCTGTATCTTGGCTTGCCAAAAGAGCTGGCATAGAGAATATCGATGACTATGCGGCTGAGATGCTCAACAGTTCAGTTGCTCTGAAAGACTCTACACCGCATGAGATACTTAACCGAGACCTCAAGATCTATGAAATTTCCGGAAAGCGTGTTGCAATCGGCCAGACTAATTACAGTCAGATGGCAGATGTGCAGTTCATTCTGCCGGAATTCAGAATAGATCTGGAAAAGGAACAGCAGGAGAAGAAGTATGATCTGATGGTTATGCTGTTCACTCATGTACTTGGAGAAGGATCTTTATTTGTATACTATGGCAGTCTTTCCAATGTAATCGGAGATCTGATAGAGACCAGATTTGATGATCATTCCGGATTTGATCCGGCAATCATTTCCCGCAAGCAGCAGCTGATGCCAAAACTGTCTCAGATCATCAGAGATCTATAAAAAAAACCCGGTCATACAGGATGATCGGGTTTTATGATTCAATCAAGATTCTTGGTAATGCTGAAAACATTGAAGCCATCTTCGTATTTATACTCAGTGCGGTCCATGCTGTTCCTGACAATAAAGATGCCAAGACCGCCTGCAGAGCGATTCTCCGCTGATGCAGTAACATCTGGATCTGGAAGAGTCAGTGGATTGAATTTCATGCCCTGGTCTCTGAAGGTAATGCGGACTCCGCGGGGATTATTGACGGAATCAACAATGATCTCTGCATTTCCATTTATTTCAGGATAGGCATAGTTTGCAATGTTGCTGAAGATTTCATCTACCGCTATATCAATCTGCATCTGAATCTTCATAGAGCAGCCTAAGGAATCAAGCTGTTCATTTACGAAATCGGTCACAGAATCAATGCTTTTGACAGAGGCTTCAATCGTCAAGTGCGTCATCATCGTTCACTCCTTTGTACTTCAGTGAAAGCATGGTAATGTCATCAAACTGCGGTGCACCGCCAACAAAACCGTCAACATCTGCCTTGATTGCAGTACATAGTTTCTGAGAATCAGTATTAAGTGTTTTGTTAATAATCTGCAGAAGCCGAGTCTCTCCATACAGCTGATTTTTCATATTGGCTGCTTCAGTAACGCCGTCAGTATAAAGAAATATTTCATCTCCCGGAGCAAGTTGGAATTCACTCTTCTGGTATATGACAGAATCTATTCCAGCAAGTACAAATCCTGGTTTCATCTTCAGATACTCACAGAGATTTCCTTTATGACGGATAACTGGCGGATTGTGACCGGCGTTGCAGTAGGTTACCTTTCCTGTAAGGATATCAAGATAGCCAAACCAACAGGTGACAAACATCTGCGCGCTGTTCTCTTCACAAAGTTTCCTGTTAGCCTGAGTAAGTGCTTCATTCACATCCATGCCACTTTCTGCATAACTCTTAATCATTGTCTTTGCTGTCATCATGAACATGGCGGCTGGAATACCTTTGCCAGATACATCGGCAATCAAAAATGCAAGCGTATTGTCACGAATCAGATAAAAATCGTAGAAGTCACCGCCGACTTCCTTAGCAGTTGCCATTGCAGCATAAATATCAAACTCAGTATGATCTGGGAATGGCGGAAACACTGATGGAAGTACCGAATACTGAATGGATCGGGCAAATTCCAGTTCCTTATCTATCCTCGCGGCTGCTTCGGCGATGTAGTTCTTCAATGTCACAACTGTGGAGTTGATATCATCAGATAAAGATGCAAATTCTTCGTTAGATCGGACGTCGACCACAACATTGAGATTGCCGCCGGTGATCTCAGCCAGGCTGCAATTGACTTTGCGAATGTTATTGACTACCAGTGTTTTGATCAGGAAGTAGATTAAAATAAACAGACTGACAAAAACAATGATTTCCATGAAAAAGGTAATATAGATAGAGAGATTTCTAGAGAAGACTGCTTCCCTGACAGGCAGAACCGATATGATGTAGTAGCCTTCATTTTCTGCGAACATGAAGTAGCTTTCAACGCCGCTGATAACTGTAGTGAATCGTGTCAGTTCAGTAGAAAGATGATCCTGTCTGAGTCCGATGGACATGAGACTGCTTCCTTCTTTGCTTACACTGCTCGATACAATATTGCCGTCTGCATCAGCAATGATCATATATCCGGTTTTTCCGATATGACGATTCTGGGTGAGGCCGATTACTTCAATGTCGATGTCTTTCTGAAAACGCTGGGCATCATATCCTACCTGCAGAAACCCGCCATCCTTCAATGCTGTTCCGGCGTATTTACGGGAAATGTTTTTATCGTAGGAAATTGGCTGATAACTCTGGACGAAATCAGATGTTCCTTCATTCAGTACCAGGAAGGAAGCAGATTGTTCGCCGCTTGCCATGTCATAGCCAATGAATGATGCGCTGGTGCTGTCAGTGATGATTCCCTCTGTGCTGATGATATCAATTTCAGTGATGTTATGTGACGCAGCAATAGCAGCGAGATTCCCCGATTGGTAATATTCATCTCTGAC
>SABF01000008.1 GCA_009929095.1 Erysipelotrichia bacterium | reverse complement strand
CTATGCGCCTAAGGCAGGATATGCCCACTCCGGCCCCTTTGGCATGGAAACAGATGAGCTGAAAAATCTCATCCGCCAGCTTCATCAGAATGGCATTGAAGTAATTTTGGATGTGGTTTTCAATCACACAGCGGAAGGCAATGAAAATGGTCCATACATTTCCTATCGCGGAATTGATAACCGCATCTGGTATATGCTCACTCCAGACGGCTGCTACTATAATTACAGCGGCTGCGGAAATACCGTTAACTGCAATCATTCAGTTGTCAGAAACAGTATCCTGGACTGTCTGCGATACTGGGTATCCGACTACCATATTGATGGGTTCCGATTCGATCTCGCTTCTATCCTTTCTAGAGATCAGTCCGGCAGCCCGATGACTGACCCGCCTCTTTTGGAGACGCTTGCACATGATGTTGTGCTAGGCAGAACAAAGCTGATCGCTGAAGCATGGGATGCCGGCGGACTGTACCAGGTAGGAAGCTTTCCTTCTTGGGGAAAGTGGGCAGAATGGAATGGAAAATACCGTGACTGCATCAGACGCTTTATCAAAGGCGATGGCAGTACGGCGAGTGAAGTGTATACCAGAATAGCCGGATCACCAGATCTTTATGCCAATCGCTCTGCAGCAGCCTCCATTAACTTTCTGACCTGTCACGATGGATTTACCATGTATGATCTGGTCTCCTATAATGAGAAGCACAATCAGGAAAACGCGGAAGATAATCGTGATGGCTCCAATGACAATCAATCATGGAACTGCGGAATCGAGGGAGATACAAACAATCCCGAAATCATGGATCTTAGACTGCGCCAGATGAAAAACATTTTTTCTATTCTGCTGCTGAGCAAAGGTATCCCAATGCTGCTGGCTGGTGATGAATTTGCCAATACTCAGTACGGCAATAACAATGCCTACTGTCAGGACAATGAAATCTCCTGGCTGGACTGGAGTCAGCTGGAAAAGCATCAGGATCTATTTCAATTCTGCCAGACTCTGATTGCATTCAGAAAGAAACATCCGGTACTGCGCTCCCCATCCTATGATAGCGAAAAGAATCCTACCGGCTATCCGGAACAGTCCTTTCACAGTGAGAATCCATGGAGTCTGGACTTCAGTAAAAACAATCTGGTATTTGCCGTACTCTATGCAGAAAGTGCTGAGAAATATCATCTGATGAAAGACTGCTTTATCTATCTGGCGGTCAATGCACACTGGGAAGCACATGAATATTCACTTCCAATAATACCCAAAAATATGCACTGGCACTGCGCTGCTGATTCTTCCGGAAAGGCAAGACAGTCCATTCAAAACAACAGACTGACAGTAGGCCCCAGAAGCATTGTTCTTCTGTGTACAAGCAAAGATGACCTATCCCTTCTTGATTCCTGAATCAGATTTATGTCTACTGATCATTTATTCCGCAGATTTTGCTCACACGTTATATTCATGATCCTGTTCCCTGCTATAGAATAATATTATCTGAAGGAGATCTCTAAGATTATGCCAAAGAAAACACTCATTACTGCATCTGTCCTGTTTGCTGTTACTGTCCTGATTTCCATTGCTGCCTTTCTGCGTCTTCCGGATACTGTCATTACCCAGTTTTCGATTACCGGCGGAAATGTAACAACGATGTCCAAGCCGCTTGCAGTCGGTATTGCTTCAGTTATTGGAATCGGCGGTTCAGTCATGTGCTTCTTGGGTAAAGACTATACGAAATCAACAATTCTATCCGCTGCCGGAATTGCCATTCTCGCTGTCATGCTGGCTGTCAATTCATAGTAATAACGCAAAAAAGCAGCCCGCATCATACATTTCCAAAGAGGAAGATGATGCAGACGGCTTTTTTAATTATCATAAAAGATCTCAGCCAACCGCTCTGCTTGATATTACAGATCATTTCTGATGCATTTATGTATGTATAGAAATTGATCCATGCAGTCGGCGCAATCAGCTGAATACCAGCTACAGGATATGCATGTTCTCAAAAATGAGACCTGTCAGTTCTTCGCACCTCAATCATTTTCAACGCTGCTGATCATCATCTCTTCCTGATTTCAGTCTGCGCTTTTCCTCGTACATCCTGCGATCTGCCTTTTCCATAATCTTATTGATCGTAAAGCAGTCTGCTTCTCCATAAAGCGCATAGCCAATGCTGATGCTGATTACAAATGGACGGATATGCAAATCATTAAACTCTTTGAATCTCTTTTTGATCTTTCGAATTGTCTTTTCAACTTCTTCCTGGCTTCCCGTCCTCAGTATGACGATGAATTCATCTCCGCCGTATCTTGCAATAAACGCCGACTCTCCAAAGAAACATTTCTTCAGTATTTCTGCCGTATCGATCAGTGCCCTGTCTCCCTGATCATGACCATAGCAATCATTAATTCGCTTGAAGTCATTCAGATCTGCAATCACGTACGCCATCGACTTATATGCACCGCCGCTGTTGAATAAGGAATACAGATATCGATCCAGCTGACCTCGATTATTCAGACCAGTCAGTGCGTCCCGGGTGACCATATCATTCTGCCGATGCAGATAGATATTCAGAAATGACAGTGATGCCAGCGGAAATACAAGTGCAATTCCATGGATTACAATCTGTCCAATAATACCCGGCAACACCAGCAGCGGGAATGACGCGAGCGTAATCAGTTCATTTCTGCGAGAAATCAAGGTCTCTTTGCGCCGCTGCCTCATTGCAATAAAGGATGGTACAATCGTAATAATCAGTTCTGCAATAAACAGAATATTGGCTGTAGAAGTACGGAAATAATTACCGCTGCTGTCAATTCGGAATATAAATCCGGTAAACGGCGCAGAAAATATAGCAATTGAGCTCACTGCCAGCGGAATCAGAATATATCGTTTCAATTCTTTCTGTGTCAAAGATCGATGTAAAATGATGCATATGCTGTAGTTAAGCCAGCAGAACATAACCAAATTCTGGAAGAAAAACAGCAGGCAGTTGATCAGATAGGCATAGGCAATCAGTTTGTCGCTGGGATACCTGCATGCAAACCAAGTCATGATATCCAGAATTGTGGCCACAATGGACATGCGGATAATATAGTCAAAATGACGGGAATCCAGGTCATTGTGAGACTTTTTGTGTCCGGAAGAATAAATGATACTGAGCAGTATAAGTGCGAAGATGTCAATTCCAATATTGAAAAATAATATATCACCCGACTGAAAGATCATCATAAATCCTTTCTTGAAACATTGAACCAAACTGTCATCTGCTGCTCCAATTATAAACGAGTCCGCGATACCATTCTATGCAAATCCAATGATGCATGATGAATATGCTTTGCCAGTTTCTGTGCTATGATGCAAACGGAAAGAAGGAATTCAATGATGACAAAAGCTGAAATAATACAGAAGGTCAATGACATGATGGCTGCCCCGACTTGCTGCCAGGAAATCAAAACAGCAGGCACTGCATGGATTGATGCCATTGGAACTCCGGAAGAAACAGCCGCGCGGGATGCACTGCTTCAGGAAATCAGTGAAGATATCGTTGAGATTGATGGCCTGATTGCCTTCGCCGGTTCTGAAGAAGCGAAGGTTCACCTTGGCGAAGACTTTGCCGCACATCTGCTGGAACATGCCCGGTTCATTAAAGCAGAAGGAGCGGTCCACTGTGACTGCCCTGCCTGCACCAATGGACAGTTCATTCTGGATCATAAAGACGACATGTGATTGCTAAACACCGATTCAGGGGATCGATATGCAAAATACTGCAGTCTGTTCCCTTTTTGTTTATCTCATATCAGTCTAGCTCTTCCTTATATATATCATACATTTTTTGTGAGAACAATTCTCAATTAACAGCACTTTCAATGTGATTTCCAAAAAGTGAGATCACACACACTAAGGCGGTGATGTTGTTAAATCGTTCACATGTTATTCTCCCATCAGGAGGAAAGAAAATGAAACGTATCTGGCAACCGCTTTTAGCTGCTGCTCTGTCTATTTCCATGGCAGCCTGCAGCAGTGCATCAACTGCTTCATCCGCATCTACAGCCGCATCCGCAGGAGGAACCGTCAAAGACGGAACCTATACTGCATCCAAGCAGGGAATGAATGACCAAGTTGAAGTATCTGTGGAATTCGCTTCCGGCGCAATTAAGTCCGTTGAGGTAACGAAGGAATCAGAAACCCCAGGTGTTGGCGGACCGCTGAAAGACAGTGACGGCAGCGTCATTGAAAATGGCGGCCTCTCACCGATTGAAGCTATCCCGCAGCGTATTGTCGAAGAGCAGAGCGTCAATGTGGACTCTGTTACCGGCGCAACAATCACATCCGCTACAATCATCAGTGCCGTCAAGGACTGCATTGAACAGGCTGGCGGAAATACCGATGATTGGCAGAGCGAACATACTCACGAAGCTCAGAAGGACATCAGTGCTGATGTTGTTGTTCTTGGCGGCGGCGGTGCCGGACTGGCAGCCGCAGTATCTGCTGCTGAGCAGGGAGCTACAGTAGCTGTAATTGAGAAGAATGGTGAAGTCGGAGGCGATACACTCGTCTGCGGCGCCATCTACAACACTCCTGATGAAGCACTTCAGGCTGAAGTCACAATGACTGATGCAGTAAAGGCAAAGATTGAAGAAGCGCTTGCTGAAGATCCGATTTCTGATGAACATGCTTCACTTCAGGCTGAAGTTCAGAAGCAGTGGAATGAATATAAGGCAGCCGGACGTACAGACCTCTTTGATTCTAAAGAATGGTATGCCCTTCAGACCTGGATCAACGGAGATAAGGTCGCAAATCTCGATCTTGTTAAAGTTCTCTGCTACAACGCATATGATGGTCTGCAGTGGATTGAAGGTCTGGGAATGAAGTTCAGCGATAAGATCGGTCAGGGTGCTGGAAGCCTCTGGCAGAGAACACATACAAGCACAATGCAGATGGGCACCGGATTCATCTCAACCTATCTCAAAAACATCGCAGATATGAGCGATAAGATCACTATTCTCACCGAATCCACAGCTGAGTCTCTGGTTCAGGATGCTGATGGAAAAGTGACTGGTGCTGTATGCAAGGATGTACACGGAAATGAGTTCACAGCGTCTGCTGCAAAGGGCGTTATTCTGACAACTGGCGGTTTTGCTGCAAATGCAAAAATGGTTCAGGAATACAACACTTCTGGAAAATGGCAGGATCTCTCCAAGACCATGACCACAAACAGAACCAGCTGTTCACAGGGAGATGGCATTACGATGGCTCTCGCTGCCGGTGCTTCTCTGACTGACATGGAACAGATTCAGCTCCTGTATCTCGGCAACACAAGAGACGGACAGCTGACAAAGTATCCGCCGCGTGTCGTCAATGGCACCGATCAGGTTATCTTCATTAACAAGAATGGCGAACGCTTTGTCCGTGAAGATGGCCGCCGTGATGAAATCTGTCTGGCAGTTCTTCAGCAGCCGGATGGCGTCTTCTACTTCCTGGAATCCGGAGACGGCGAAGGATATAAAGACATCACTGATCCTGAATGGCGTTCTGCAGATGGATTTACATTCCAGTATCTGCTCGACAATGGCTATGTTCTCCAGGCAGACACACTGGCTGAAATGGCCGAGAAGATTGGCTGTGATGCTGAAACACTTCAGAAGACAGTCGACACCTTCAATGCAAGCGTAGATTCTGGTGATGATGAGTATGGCAGACAGCTGTTCTCAACTAAGCTGGAAGATGGTCCATGGGTTGCTACAGCCCGTCAGGCCTGCGTCCATCACACAATGGGCGGTGTTACGATTGATACTTCTACCAGAGTCCTCGATGAATCAGGCAATCCGATTCAGGGCCTCTATGCAGCTGGCGAAGTAACCGGCGGCATCCACGGCGGCAACCGTCTTGGCGGCAACGCAGTCGTAGATACAGTTGTCTTCGGCAAACTTGCCGGTGAAACTGTCACAGCAGACGCGAAGTAACTAAATCTGGTGTAAAATGGTATCCGCACAGCGCGGGTACCTTTTTTTCTGATGCAGGGGGAAAACAATGAACGCTAAACAGATTCAGACGTTTCTGACACTCTCAATTGAGAAAAATTACATCAAAGCGGCGGAGAAATGTCATTACGCCCCTTCTACACTTGCCAAGCATATTCATGCGCTCGAAGAAGAGCTCGGTGTATCTCTGGTGGAATTTCGTGATGGGAAAATCGGACTGACTGAAGATGGAATGCACTTTCTGCGCTACGCCGAAGAACTGCAGGAGGTCTATGCAAAGGCAATGAACGAATTCCGCAAAACAGACAGCCAGCCAGAAGCCATCCGCATTGCCGGCGGCGAACTGATGGTCGGTTTTGCATTTGCTCCATTGTTTTCTGAGATTGAGAAGAATCTGGAACTGAACCTGCAGGTCAATCCTATCTGCTGCTCCAGAGTACCGGACTGGCTTCGAAACAATGAAGTGGATGTCGGGTATGTTCAGGTCATGAACCCCTACACTGAAGACGATAAAGAACTGATTCCGCTGTTCCGGGAGAAACTCTGTCTGATGACCTCACCGGATCATTCTCTGGCTCAGCTGGATTGTGTGCATACAGCCGATCTCGACGGCATGAATTTCTCCTACACCTATGAGAACTGCTGCTTCACAGATGAATTCCGCTGCCTGCTCCGGCAGAACAGCGTCCATCCTTCCAGTGAATTCTTCCTCGGCAGTATCCTTGCCGTCATCAATTCCGCCAAGGAAGATCAGAGAATTTGTCTTATCCCTTATGTATCAGTGCCGGCAGTATCCAGTCAGGGACTGGTTCGGCTGAACTGGGATGGTGAATTTGATATCTATGATGTCATTCTTCTTCAGAAGGATATCTATATGAATACTCCTATGAAGAGACTGATTCATAAAACGAGAACCTTTGTAAAAAATATCAAGGCAGAAGAAAACCGCTGCGATATTGTCATTCTCTAGTAAGCAAAGGAACAGATATTCCTGATGGAAATCAGTGATCTGTTCCTTTTTTGGTTATGCATTTGAAGTACATGCAGTGATGATCGCATGCTCTGCTATAATTCCTGTGTGAATACATCTGTCAGAAAATTGATGCCGCTGCTGTGCGCTGTTCTTCTGATAACCGGCTGCTCTTCAGAAACAGCAAGTGCTGCTTCCCCTGCTCCCACTGTAAGTACTTTTTCTAAAGTGTACTTCTCTGATCTCAGCGGAACTGTATCCGGCACAGATGCTTATGAATGCACTGGCTGGAAGAATGATGCCGTATATATCCGGGCATACTCTGCTTCTCTGATTTCTGCTGTCACAGCTTCTGATCTTGTATCTGCAGACAGTCAGGTCATTCCTTCCGATCAGATTCAGATCGGCCGTATTGACTCCACTGCCGCCACAGATCCAGATACTGCTTCCACAATTCAGGTACAGGATATTGTCACTGATGAACGGTCTTCTGGAACAGATACCGGCTGGATGATGCAGATTCACATTCCTGCAGATGCCCTGGCCGGAACCTATACCGGAACTATCTCATTTGAAAGCGGATCAGCAGAGCAGTCTTTATCTCTGACCCTCCATGTCATAGACAGAACGATTGTCAGCAATTCCATGTCCATGGAGCTTTGGCAGTATCCCCAATCTTCTCTTCGCTATTATGGATTTGATTCTGTCTTCAGTCCAGCTCATATTGATTATCTGAAAAAGGAACTCAGTCTGTATCATGATGCCGGCGGATCAGTGATTACCGCCTCTGCTGTAGATGAACCCTGGGGGCATCAGATCTATGATGATGTGCCTTCCTTGATTCATTGGACAAGATATGCTGACTATTCCTGGTACTTTGATTATACCCGGTTTGATGCGTGGGTTGAGACCTGTATGTCTATGGGGATTGATCAGAAGATTCTTGTCTTCAGCATCCTTCCGTCATATAACCGGATTCTCTTTCAGGATGAGGTGACTTCCCAGGAACAGACAATGTACCTCGAACCAGGCACCGATGACTGGAATACCATCTGGGGCTTGTTTCTAGATTACTTCACTGCACATCTGGAAGAAAAGAACTGGCTGGATATGACATACATGGCAGTTGATGAAAAGAACACCTCCTGCACACAGGCAGTCATCTCCCTGCTTAAAAATCATACCGGCAGCACCGGCACTTCTCTTAAACTTGCTGTATACATGAACGAAATGCCGGATGACACTTCCATACTTAATGATATTGACGCAGTATCATTTGCCGAACATGTGGTTCAGGAAAATCCGGCAGTGATTTCCGCAATTGCTGATCAGCGCACCTCCGAAGGAAAAACCACAACAATGTATACCTGTACCGATCAATATCCAAACTCCTTTGCATTCTCCAATCCGCAGGAATCCATCTGGACCATTCTCTTTGCAAAGGCAGCTCATATGAATGGCTTTGTGCGCTGGGCGCTGGATGCCTTCAATGAAGATCCTTTGAAATCTACAGATGATAAAACCTATGAATCCGGAGATACTCTGCTTGTATATCCTGGCAGGAATCAAACCTGCTGGCCAAGCATACGGCTGCTCATGCTGGAACAGGGCATGCGGGATGTCACCAAATTCGATATCCTGATCAGCGAAATTACCGATGCTGAACTGCAGAAAAAAGCCCAGAGTATCCTGAATGAAATCTTATCCAGCCATCTGGGTATAAAGAATCAAAATAACGATTTGGTTATAAAGCAGGTACAGGAGTTTGAAGCCCTCCTTCAGGATATGACAGACAGTCTAAGTTAATCAATCCAGTTTCATATCACCAGGTTTGACCCATCCGATCTTCACTAAAAAATGATTGATCAGCGGACATAGAACAGCCGGCAGCACGAAGGAAATCAGAATCAGACCAAGCCAGTCCATACCGGTGACGGAACTTTTCAATCCAGCCGCAATATCATTCATCCAGCCTGTATATACACCGATCTGGCCAACCAGACCGCATGTGCCCATACCGGAAGAAACTGCTGCGCCATTCATCTGAAGATGAAACAGGCAGGTGGAAATTGGACCTGTAATCAGTGAAGCGGCAATCGGTGCAATCCAAATCCTTGGATTCTTGACGATATTTCCCATCTGAAGCATGCTGGTGCCAATGCCCTGAGAAATCAGGCCGCTGAATCCATTTTCATGAAATGACATGACCGCAAAGCCAACCATCTGAGCACAGCAGCCAGCCAGTGCCGCACCTCCTGCAAGACCCGTCAGACCAAGCGCCGCACAGATTGCTGCAGAAGAAATTGGCAGTGTCAGTGCAATGCCTACCAGTGCTGATACCAGCATACCCATCCAGAACGGCTGCAGTTCGGTTGCCCACATAATGACACTGCCAACTTTCATGGCCGCACTGCCAAGAGCCGGAGCCCACCAGGCAGAAAGCACTGCACCAATGCCAATGGTAACTAAAGGAGTGACCAGAATATCAACCTTGGTTTCCCTGGATACTGCCTTGCCAGCTTCAGAAGCGATAATTGCCACAAACAGTACCGCCAGCGGGCCACCGGCTCCACCCAGTGCATTCGACGCAAAGCCAACTGTAATTAATGAGAACAGAACCAATGGCGGACAATGCAGCGCATAGCCAATGGCTACAGCCATTGCCGGTCCGCTCATTGCCGTCGCAAGACCGCCGACTGTATAATCAATTCCTGCTACTGTCGCTGCTGTTGCTGTCAGCCAGGAAATATGAAACTGTGCTCCCAGCGTATTGATGATTGTTCCAATCAGCAGGGAACAGAACAGTCCCTGCGCCATTGCCCCCAGAGCATCAATTCCATAACGCTTTACTGATATTTCAATGTCTTTTCTTTTACAGAACTCATACACTCGATTCATTGATACATCCCCCCGTGTCTTGTGTGAGATTGTACCACGAATCCAAACAGAGGCAATAGTTCCCGCAGACCGAATCTGCATGCATGAACAGATATCAATTCAGCAGTTCCTTCAAGAAAAAATACAGTATGACTTACCGAGCATCTGATTGAATGCAGTATCTCTCCCAGAAAGTTGTAAAAACAGCTGCACCTAAGCAGATCACATCTCAGTGCAGCTGAATCAGATCATATTTTAAGATCAACGATTAAGCCTGTTTCCTTGCCTTATTCACGGTCATAAATACAATGATGACTCCGATGCCCGTCAGTACAGTACAGATCAGAAGTGCAGTATGCACGCCGACAGAATCCAGCATGATGCCTCCCATCATGCTTGCAAGGATGCCTGCAGCAGTAGTCGCAATATTGGACATCGACTGTCCCTTGACGAGATCTTTGGGATTAACCACTTCATTGACATAGTAGACACATGCCGGGCACATCAATGCATAGGCAAACATCTGCAGTCCCTGTGCGATATAGATCATCGTCATATTCACCGCAAGATAAGTAATCAGATGTTTGGCAAGAAACATCACCATGGAAAACTTCAGAATTGCGGAGCACTTTACTCTCTTCAGAATCTTTGAAAAGGCAAACATGACCGGGACTTCCAAAATTGCCGCAAAGGATATTGCAGTACCCATATCAGAGTTAGTCGCTCCCAGCGGCGTCAGGATCTGAATCATGAAATCATTAATAAACATATGCCCAAGATATACGAGTACGATGCCAAGCAGGAATATGGTGTAGATTCGATAGGTTTTGATAAATTGCACAAAGGACATCTGGCTGCCGGAAACCTTAGACACTGTTTCCTTCTGCGCTGGCATTTCATTCTTTGGAATACGATAAAAGATAATGCATATCGTCATCAGAGTCGCAAAGATCACGGCCATGATCGGAATGATCTCAGGTGAAATACAATCTGCCATCTGCCCTATTATTAATGATGTCAGCGCATAGAATCCAGAACCCAGTCCACGCCCGACACCATAGTTGATCCTGTAGCCCTGCGGTTCATACACAAATGCCAGAGAATTCATCAGTGCCATCAGGATCATCAGAATCATGATGCACAGCACGAGCAGTACGGATAGAATCAGCTTGTTCATTGGTACGAAAACAACCAGCAGGAGCACTGCAGCCATGGATGCACCCATGATAATTACACTGCGGGAAAGCGGAATCTGCGGATGTGCATCTGACCAGGAAGCCAGCCATGGCTGCGCAATCACAGCCAGCAGATTGCCAGCCGCCAGAATCATTCCAATCTGGGAATTGGCAAAGCCGCGATGGAGCAGAAATACAGATGCGTAGCCTATAACTGCGCAGAAAACACCGAAATAAAATGCCTGACCACCGCAGTACCATAAGTTCAGACGGCGAGATACACGCTTATTATTCAACATCATCTTCCCCTTTCTGTTTTATTGTACTGCCAATCAGTAAAACTTACGTATCATTTCCCGGGCGATATTATCTCCGCCTCTTACATCGCTGCCGCTCTTTGGAACGATCGCATAATACCTTGGATCATTGTGCCATAGGAGCTTACAGTGTTTCCCTTCTTCCCTGATCGAATAACCTTCTGCCTCCAGAACACTTTTGATGGGACTGGTCATCACAGAATATCCTTTCATCAGATTTTTGATGCGCGCGGCATGCTGTGCACAGGCGGTGTCGCTTCCGTTGGCTTTGATCAGATCCTGGTAGACATCCCTTCTTCTGCTTCCTTCCGCTGCATTGACGCAGGCACCTGCCAGTGCCTCAATTGCCAGTGATCTGATCTCGCCTGGATAATAATCTGACTCATCTCCCTGGATCAGCACACCCGGCATATTCATGTGCAGCAGCTGCTGCTTCAGATCATGATTCTGCTGCTTCAGCCGGCTGCTGTCTTCTTCAAGTTCTGTCTGTTTTTTCTGAGCCTGTGCAAGTTTTTTCTGCATTTCTTCCATTTGTTTCTGCAGTTCAGCAAGCGCATCTTTATGCACTGCTTTAGGCTGCAGCGGTTTCTGCTCATACCCAGCTCTGGACGATGAGACCGTCACGATCTGCCTGGCACCCTTGTCACTGTGATTTGAAATCGAATCGTACTGTTCCAGCATACCTGGTTTCTGATTCTTCAGCCATGTCTGAAGCTGTGAGAGAACTTCCTGAATCACATTCTTCTCTGACTCGAAATTTTCAGAATGCAGAATTGAGTTCTTTCCATCAGGATAATAGATTCCCACTCTGCCGCCATAGGGGGCCAGCGTTCCGCAGTCTGAAACCAATAAAGTAGAAGCACGATCTTCTTCCAACACCAGAAGATGAGCGAGGCCAATCAGTCTGGCGGCGATTTTTTTCGGCGGTACTGCCGGTCTGCCAAAGCTCGTTCTGGAAACAATGACTGCCGGCATCAGAAATGGCTGACGGTTCAGAATGACATTTACCGCCTTTGTATAGTCAGATGCATTCACACTGACTGCTTCACCAGGAGATGCGATTCCAGATTCAGAATCAGTTATGCCGGAACGGATAAACAGTTTTGCGAGTGCCATGACAGTGTTGACTGCAGATATCGCATCCGACTCCGGCGCAGATTCACTGACAGATGCACTGATGGTAATAAACTGACGCTCCCTGTTCATCACTGCTTCGATACGGCGGCTGTCAGCGATCTCATACTTCATGGACAAGAGGTCATATTTCGCAAACTCTGCAAACATCAAAGATCTCGGTCCCTCATGAAATGCAAGGCTGTACTGGCCTTTTTCTCTTGCAATGCCCTCAATGCGCTGCCAGGCATTTTCCTGATTCCATCTAATGCACAGTTCTACAAATGTTTCCTTATCCGCTTCCTTGATCAGCGGCATTCTGATACAAAGTACCTGCATCTCTCTGTACCTCCTTATGGCTCTGCCAAAATGTAAATTGTTACATACGATGTAATATTTTCATTTTGTGCTTGACACCGATTTGCAGCGCGGCTATATTATACTCAATTCAACGAACAGAAGAAAGTATCTGAAGCTGTCCATAAGCGAGCCGAAACAGAGTGGGAGTCCGGCGGCAACCTCTTCAGAGAAACGCATCTGCAAGAAGTTCTCCGGAACTGACAGTATGGAGAAACGTATATCCGGCGTTAACGGAAAGAGTGGCCGGCTGTCAGCAGTCGGCAACCAGTGTGGTACCGCGATTATGAGTCGTCTCTGGAATATGCAGAGACGGCTTTTTTGTTTCAGGAGAGGAGAATGATGACAATGCGACGATGTGATGACAGCAGCAGCGAAACAGACCGACAAACATACAGAAGTCCAGAATGGACAAAAAGGAAAAGAAAATGAAAAACCACAATAAAGCAATCAAGGCAGTATCCGTCATCGCATTATCCTTCAGTCTCACCGCATGCGGCTCAAGCAGTACAGCTTCCGCTGCAGCAGCCGGTACCGCTTCTTCCAAAGCATCTGATTCAGTCAATGCCACCTGGTCGCTGATTGATACAGCCAATCTTGCCAAAGCAGACATTGATCTGTCTGCAGCTGATGGCAAACTCAAGGCGATTCTTGATTCCGGCAAGCTGGTTGTTGCCACTTCACCGGACTATCCGCCGGCTGAGTATCTGGATTCAGCAACCGGAATGGTCAAAGGATCAGATATGATGCTCGCTTCCTACATCGCCTACAATCTCGGCGTTGATCTTCAGATTGAGACGATGGACTTCAACGCTGTACTGACTTCCGTCGATACCGGAAAGGCCGATCTTGCCATCTCCGGTTTCGGCTATAAGAAAGACAGGGCAGAGAACTTCGAACTCTCCAAAGGCTATCAGTCCAGCACTTCTGCAGCCGCCTGCCATACTCTCTTGACCTTTACAGATACAGTTGATGACTACAAGACTCTCGATGACTACTCCGGCAAGACCATCGCTGCTCAGGCAGGTTCTCTGCAGCAGATGTATGTTGAAGATGAGATTCCCGGGGCATCACTTGAACTCGTCACTTCCCTTGATCAGGCCATCCTTGATCTGCAGGCCAAGAAAGTTGATGCCATTGCATTTGACTGCATCACAGCCAAAACCTATGCTGCATCTTCCAACGGTCAGTTCTCCAAGTCTACCGTAGAATTTGATCTGACTCCTTATGCTGACTTTGCCGGTACTGTTGTCGCCGCAAAGAAAGGCGAAACTTCTCTGATTGATGCCGTCAATGCAAGCATCGATACCATGACTGAGAACAAGTACTACGATCAGTGGTATCTCGATGCCTGTGCTGATTCCGGGGCTGGCACTGAAGACTAGCTGCCTTCAGCAGAAAGGACATTGAACTATGACTGCATCTATTTGGCAGGTATTCAGCGAAAACTGGCTGGTATTCCTGCAGGGACTTCTGGGAACATTGAAGTTTGCATTTATTGCCGTATTCTTCGGAACTATTCTCGGGACTTTCATTTCACTGCTTCATCTGTCAAAAAACAAAGTTCTGCGGGCAATCGCTGCAGTCTACGTCAATGTACTGCGAGGAACTCCTCTGCTGGTTCAGATGTACATTGCATACTTCTTCATTCCAATGGCCATTCCATTTCTGAGCTTCATGACCAAAGAGCAGTGTGTCATTCTCTCTCTGATACTGAATTCCAGTGCATACGTATCTGAAGTTATCCGCGGCGGCATCAACGCTGTGGATAAGGGACAGACCGAAGCCGCAAGAAGCCTTGGCATGTCCTCTGTTCACTGCATGCAGAAAATCATCCTGCCGCAGGCAATCAAGAATATTCTCCCGGCTCTTGCTAATGAGTATATCGCCATGATCAAGGAGACTTCGCTTGCCGGAACCTTTGCACTGTATGAACTGATGTTTACAAAAACTCTGCTTGCCAACAAGTTTTACACTTATCAGCCGCTGTTTATCATTGCGGCAATCTATCTGCTGTGCACACTTGTGCTGTCTTCGCTGGTAAAGAAAATGGAAAAGAGGCTGGCTGTCAGTGACTGAACATATGATCGAGAAACCTCTCATTGAGGTAAAGAATCTGAAGAAAAACTTCGGCAGCCTTGAGGTGCTGAAAGGAATCAACGAGAAGATATTCAAGGGAGAAGTAACAGCAATCATTGGCCCATCCGGCGGCGGCAAGTCCACTTTTCTGCGCTGTCTCAATATGCTGGATGAACCAACCGGCGGTGAGGTCATCTTCGAAGGGACCGTGCTGGATGCCAGGGCAACTGACCTTGATATCCACCGCCAGAAGATCGGCATGGTGTTCCAGCAGTTCAATGTATTCCCGCATCTGACAGTTATGAGCAACATTACTCTGGCTCCGATACTGGAGAAAGGAATAAAGAAGGAAGATGCCGAGATAGAAGCAATGGAGCTTCTGAAACAGGTTGGCCTGGAAGACAAGGCAAATGAATATCCGCGCAAACTGTCCGGCGGACAGAAGCAGCGTCTTGCCATCATCAGAGCCATGGCCATGCACCCGGATGTCATGCTATTTGACGAACCGACCTCAGCGCTTGATCCGGAAATGGTAAAAGATGTACTGGTCGTCATCCAGGGTCTTGCAGAATCCGGCATGACCTGCGTCATCGTGACACATGAAATGGGATTCGCAAGGAATATCTCTGACCGTGTCCTGTTTATTGACGGCGGCATCATTGCCGAAGAAGGAACTCCTGAAGAGATCTTTGATCATCCTCAGAATGACCGCACTAAAGAATTTCTCAGCAAAGTTCTCTAATATAGAAAGGAAATCGTCCTGTGAATACAATCTTCCATTACGATCATTACTGGAAATACGATGAGATGAAGCAGAATCTGTCTGCACTGCAGAAAGCAAATTCCTCTCTCTGTTCCATTGAAACAATCTGCGTTACTGAAGAAGGCCGATCCGTCTTCGCTGTGACTCTGACCAACACCAAAACAGGCAGCGCCATGAATAAACCGGCATTATATATTGATGCCAACACCCATGCCGGAGAAGTCACCGGTTCCATGGCGGCCCTGCATGCAATTGATTACCTGCTTGCAAACTACAAGAGCGATCCGGCAATTACTAAACTGCTGGATACAGAAACCGTCTATGTCATTCCAAGAATCAGTCCAGACGGAGCCGAAAAATACCTCACTTCCCCTTATATGCTGAGATCTGTCAACCGTGTTTATAATGAAGTCAAGGGCGGTATGGAAGAAAAGGATCTCGATGATGACGGTGTCATTCGCATGATGCGCATTCAGACACCTTACGGAGCATGGAAGAAAGACGGAGATTCTCTTATCCTCCGCAGTCCCGATGATACGGAAGGTACCTTCTTTGATGTATTCCCGGAAGGAATGCTGACAGACTATGACGGCAGTGAAAATCTCAAGCAGGCAAAGCCTGCCTGGGGATTGGACTTCAACCGCAACTATCCATTTGGATGGTTCCCGGATTCCCGTCAGCCCGGTGCCGGAAAATATCCTCTGAGCAATCCAGAAAACAAGGCTGTTGTAGACTTTGTTTTGGCACACCCGAATATCGGCGGTGTTTCCACCAATCACACCAGCGGCGGTGTCATCCTTTATCCGCCGGGAACAGCCAAGGCTTCTTCTGCCCCAAAGAACGATATTGACACCTTCATCGCCATCGGCAATATGGCAAAGGAGGAGATGGGCTATGAACCGATCAATATCTTTGATTCCTTTATGGATGATCAGGTCAACTATGATTCCGGCGCCTTTGATGACTGGTGCTACCAGACTCAGGGCATACCGGCATTTACAGTAGAACTCTGGGATCTTGCCAATCGTGCCGGTGTTCCGATTATCTGGAATATGCACAGTTCGGAAACTCCTGCCACTGCCATCAAGAGATTCAATGCATGCATGGAATGGGTTAAGAAGAATGCACCGCAGTACTGGATGGACTGGCAGCTATTCAATCATCCGCAGTTCGGGGAAGTGGAAATCGGCGGTTTCAATTCCAAATACACCATGCAGAATCCTCCGGAAAACTTCCTTCTGCAGGAATGCGAAAAAATGACAAATTTCATGATTCGCTTTGCCAAAGCAATGCCTCATCTTTCTGTAGATCAGATCATCGCCAGGAAGGAGAGCAGCGGTGTATACAAGATTACAGCCATTGTCGGAAATCTGGGCTATCTGCCTACCAATCTCAGCGATGAAGCAGTGAAACTGAAGGTCAATCATCCTGTTATGGTAACCCTCAATGGAGCAGAACCAATCAGCGGCAAAAAAGAAGAATACGCCGGAGATCTGTCCGGATACAGCCGCACGGAAACCGGTATTCATTATTACGGCAATATTGCCACTCCTGCCTGTGCTCCGGCGAAGAAGAAAATAACCTGGATTGTCAAAGCAGACCCAGGTACAGAAATCACGATCTCCGCCAGCCAGGAAAAATCCGGCTGTGACTCAAAGACAATCAAGATCGACTGATCATGAATCATGGCATCCGCTCTTTCTTCTCAAAGCGGATGTCTTTATTTTTAAAAAGACAGATCCACATTAGATCTGTCTTAATTCATAGAAGATGATATTGTTCTTTGGCAGAACAGGATGAGTCAGACTAATACAAATCGTAATAAGTAATCAGCTGAATATGATTCTCTGCAATCCATTTTTTCATTTCATCTGAGCAGCACATCTGCAGATCCTTGCATCTCTCAAGTGAAAGTGTAGTCAGTTCAAGCAGTTCTGCATCAACATAACCCGGATGTCCGCCGATCATTGCATATTCATGTGACAGCAGTTCGTCTGAACAGGACAGAACCTGTTCTATCGTATTTTTGTTGAGCTGCGCAATTGGATCAAATTCCTTTTTGATCATTCCGGCCATGAACTTTTTTTTCATCGTTGATCCCATATTATACTTTTCAGCCATGTCCTGTGAATAAGGAATACCTGTTGCTTTACTGATCTCTGCAATCGCGGCGCGATAGTTTTCATGGGAAAGAGAATGTCCATGAAGATAGCCCGGTTTCTTTCCATCTGTCAGTTCCAAGAAACGATCATACTGCGCTTTCAGTTCCGTATATACTTCCGAGTATGGAAACATTTCCTTTCTTCCTTCTTCGGTCGCAAAGCGCGGATCTTTTACACGAACCTTTGAACGCACAAACTCTCCGTTTTCATCCACCAGAGATGGAACCATAGACGGATCTGATACCGGTCTTCCAGACACGATATTGAAATCAATGCCAAAGCAGGCCTGCGGACGATCTTTCATAAATCCTGCCGCAAATGCAGAAGAAGGCATGTTTGTAAACAATCCTGTGTTACGCAGAATTCCATTATCGATCGCTTCCACGATGCCGTAGGTTACACCTTTTGTAAATCCAAAATCATCACCCTGTACAAGTAATTTCATATATTCCCTCCAAATATATTCTAGGAGGAAATAATATAGTTTTCCCTGCTTTCTTTCTCCCCTACATTAGTGAAATCCAGTTAACAGCTTATATTCTTAAGTTCTTCCATAATATATTCTTTGATCTGTCTCTTCTTCTCACTATCACTCACGCTGATGATTGCCTCCATCTTGCTGGTATCGCCTGCAAATGCTTCCATCAGATATTTCAGAAGCAGCAGAATGTCAGTGTTTTTGGAAAAGTCCAGTGAGCTGAATACAACATATTTAATTCTGCAGGTTTCCTTGCTGGTAATTGGATTCTTCAGTTTATAGATATCGAAGGTATTTCTTTTCGTGAGCTCATAAGATGCATCGATAAATATCATCTCACTGGCACCCATCTCAGAGCGCTCTTCGTTTTTACAGATCCATTCATATATTTTTCCGCTGGAGTGTTCGTTCTCACCATATTTATAAGCCAGCTGACGATAGCATCCATCTCTGCTTGTCATTTCGAAGTTTTCATAAATCTTCAGATACTGACACAGCATCGTACAGGATTCTTCAACCATGTATCCATTCACAAATAATTGTTTCCACATCTCGTGATACTGTTTTTCTATAGAACGGCGATTGGCATGAAATACCGGCCATCCATAGTTGTATACATAATTAGGGTTATCCAGGATTACATAATCCAGCTGACTCGGATCCACCTCTCGAATCTCATACAGCTCATAGGCATGAATTGATGCAATACGGTTCTGAAACCTTCCTCTGATAGCATTGCTGATATGTATCCCATTCTGTCTTCCCTGTGATGAAACAACCGCAATCTTCAATTTATGATAATTCAGAGACAATCGATTGAACTGGTCATAGGCAATATTGGCCGCAATATAATCGTCTCTTCTGTTTCCCTTGCAACTCAGCTGACGGCAGATATTGTTAATGATCGACTGACCGATCGCCATCGCTATCGGAGATTTTTTAACATCATCCGAAGATGAAGAAACAACCACGGATGGATGCGGTAGAAAGTGAAAGTGTGATTCGATGACGTAATTCGCTGTCAAAGGCAGAAACGCATCAAATCCTGTCCGATCCAGTTCCATTCCCCAGCGATGCCGGATAAAGCTTACCAGCTGGCTGTTGATATCCAATGTTGGCTCATAGAAGCTATGCAGTGTCTGCTCTGTAATTTCTTCTGCGGTCAAATCCACTGAGCATAGCAGATACTTTGCCAGAAACAGAAGTTCATCCTCGTTCGGTTTCACATCAAAAAAAGAATCCACCTCTTCCAGAATATTCTTTGCGGCTGTATATGACTGAAACTGTTTCAGTTCTTTCTTCTCGTCTGCCAGAGATCTCATTAGAAAACCATCATTCATACGATTCTTCATGAGTACCAGATATCGTGCAATGGATTGGCTGTGTTCATCCCTGATTCGATATTTTAGTTTTCTAAGAATCGTCAGCATAATCCTTCGAACTGCCTGATACTCTTCATAGTCACTGGCAAACAGATCAGAAAAAGCCGGAACTGAAATCTGTTTCTGATAGTCATGATATGTAATGCCATATGCCGCTATAGCACAGAGACGAAAGTCATCCTCATTCCCTTTCCACCAGATGCCCTTTCCTGCCACGGAAGCGATTTCCAGATTGTAACTTTCAGCAAACGATGTTGCCTTGGCCATTTCAGCTTTCATTGCACTGCGGGAGATATATAGTTCATCTGCGATATCATCAATTTTGACAGGTTCCAGTGATGAAAGAATTCTTCGGATAATGTGCAGAAACCGTGTTTGAGAGGAGAAATCACCCTGACTGATATAGTAATAATTCAGCAGATATACCCGCTTGCGGAACTTGGCAAAGCACTCTTCATCCACAATCTGGTAGCTGTATCCATCAGACTTTTTGGAAATGATTTTTCCACCATTTTCCTTAAATAGATCGCCAAGAAAAAGCATATCCGACTTAATGGTTCTAGTGCTTGAATCCGCTGCTTTAGCCAGCATTTCAGAACTGCAGTATCCTTCTGTCCGCAGAAGTTTAAAAGCTATAATCAGATGTCTGCTCTTTTCTAATTTCATCATATCCTTTTCCTAATATTGCAGAATTGTATCATGAAAGCAAGTACAAAAGCAGGGGAGGCGTCCCCCCCCGTTTGCTTCAGTCAATTCTCAGTTCTGAGACAAGCTGCTGATTGAACAGATCCTTGTCAGTTCTATTATCGTAAACTCTGCGGCCTTCACTGTATGTCTGAACCGCCTCATAGCTGTCGCTGATAATTACGAGATCAGCGTATTTTCCAGGTTCGATACTGCCACGTTCTTTTTCAAATCCATACTTCACTGCTACCGTATATGAACTCATTCTGCAGACTTCTTCAATTGGCAGACCAATGTTTTCTACCAGATTTCCAATACCGTATAAGACAGGCTTGCTCGATCCCATCAGTCTTCCGGTATCAGTCAGCAGGAATCCGTCATCCGTCACATTCACAATCATGTCGCTGGCCGGACGGCGATACTTGCCAACCGGAGCTCCGGACAATTCTGAACAGTCAGATATTATCTCGATCATGTCATGTGGCTTTATCTTGAGAATCAGCTGAATCATCGGATTGGAAACATGCAGTCCATCACAGATCAGCTCACAGGTGACCTTATCACTGAGGAGGCATGCACCAGCTCCGCCAACATCCCGATGATGAATTCCAACCATAACATTCATCAGATGCGTAGATACCGACAGTCCTTTATCAATTGCTGCACATGCCTGTTCATAATTGCAGTCACTATGCGTAAAGGCCATTGTCACACCATGATCCAGGAAGAAACGGATAATTTCATCTGCACCCGGAATTTCAGGGGAGATGCCTACCAGACGAAGATATACATCGCCATCCTCCAGCATCTTCTCTGCAGCTGCCAGTGTTACTTCAGGCCATCCTGTACGGATTCCTTTTTCTCCAACTCTGTTGAGCCACGGTCCTTCAGAATGAATTCCCATGATCTTTGCACCATCCTGCTGAGACTTAGCAAGTCTTGCACAGGTTTTAATGCTGCCAAGTCCAGCAGTAGGGAATATGCAGGTAACGCCCTGCGCTGCCAGACCTTTCAAATAGTTCTTTACTCTCACTTCATTTTCTGGGCTATCTGTATCGCGTAATCCCCAGCCCATTGTTCCATGATTGTGGGTATCAAATATACCTGGGATAATGCGATTGTTCTCGGCATCATAATCCACATCAGCTTCTGCTTCATATGGAAGAACTGCCTTGATTCTGCCCTCCTCAATTTCGAGAATTCCTGCCTTGACTCCTTCTTTCAATACAATGCGTTTGGATCTGATCTTCATAATCAACGGTCTCCTTTCATTCCGGTTAAACGATTATGTGTTTCCACTTTCCCTGACGGAAGCGATAATTGCTTACTGCATTTCTGGTTACCTGATCAGTAAACAAAGCGATCCAGGCACCCTGCAAACCAAGTCCGAATGGAAAACAGAATAGATACGTCAATGCCGGTCTGATCAGTGTCACGCTGATCAGCATAAGACCCGCAATGAATTTCACATCTCCTGCGCCGCGCAATGCTCCGACAATAATGACCTGCGGAATCTGAAACAGCACTGTGATCGCAAGAATTGCCATAGGTATTTCACATGCAGCAACTACTTCTGCGTCACTTGTAAAGAATCCAGCCAGAACATCCGATAAACAGATGATGGATATCGAGAAGAAGATTGCAAGTATGACTCCGATCATTTTTGTAACTTTGGTATAGATCATTGCCATATCTTCTCTTTTTTTACCCATTGACTGACCGACCAGACTTGTATTTGCAATCTGCAGTCCATCACCGAAGGCAAAGGATATATGCATAATATTCATGCATACCATATGTGCTGCATACGATGCTGTCCCCAGTGATGCAACCGCTTTTACATACAGAAAGAAGCCAATTCTCAGAAAGATCTGCTCCACAAGTGTATTCTTGGAGATGTTCCAAAGACTGAGCAGGCATTCTTTTTTCAGCTTCAGGCAATCCCATAAATGCATGAAC
>SABF01000150.1 GCA_009929095.1 Erysipelotrichia bacterium | reverse complement strand
GAATAGGCAATTGCGTACCACGGACAGAGGGAATTGTAAGTCCTTCAGATCAAGATATGAGCCAATTGGCTTCTATTCTGTTTCAGGCCTTTCTTCATACTCCGCTGACTGTCACGGAACGTCATAGCAGAGATGAAATAGATCGCTTCAGCAAAGACAGTGAAGCCATCAGAGGCATAGAGACAGAAGCACAGGAAGGAACTATGGATCTGAAGATTCGGAATGATACACCTGATGCGTTCCAGATTAGACTGAATCATGAGAACAATCATTTAAACTGCAGTATTTTCTCCAGCTGCGACAATGGATACCGCTATCGTATTACCAACTGCAATCTGGCATATATTCATGATGAATCCGGCATCACTGAACAGGTTGATGTTATCCAGGAACGATATCAGAAGAATCATCCGAATTCCGCATGCAGAAAAGTACTGTATCGAAACAGCAGTCGGCTTCTCTGTGATATTCCGGAAGGCGCTATTGTACTTCAGCGCGGTTCGTTTTGAGTTAAATAATTCAGCAATCCGCTCGTCATTCGCTGTCGATGGAGATGAACAGCAGATAGATCCAAATACTTTTGACATCAGCAGAGGCACAGCATACGCTGATGCCATATTTATAATCTTCAGGCAGCAGTTTGCCAGGGATTATCAGGATATTATCTATAGAAAAGCAGCTGTATTGTGACTGCTTTCAGATCAGTCATACAGCTGCCTTTAGCAGTGATTTATTTATACTAAACTCCTTTAGGAAAAATAACTGTCATAACGGTTCCTTCGCCAAGCTTGCTTTCTACATGAATCTCAGCACGATGAATCTGCACTGCATGCTTAACGATAGAAAGTCCCAGTCCCGTACCGCCGCTTGACCTCGAACGGCTCTTATCAGCACGGTAGAAGCGTTCAAAGATTCTTGGAATCTGTTCTTCCGATATGCCGATGCCGCTGTCACTGACAGTCAGTACTGCACGGCTGTCATCCTCCTTAACCCTGATGATTACTGATCCATGATCCTTATTGTATCGAATGCCATTATCGATCAGATTATATGCAATCTCATAAATCAGCCTGCTCACGCCAAGGATATGAGCATCGCTGCCATCATAGTTCAGAAGAACATGATGTCTGTCAGCCTGTGCCTGCAATCCTTCCACTGCCTCGCTGACTGCCAATCCAATGGAGATGTCTTCCGCTGCCTCTGTCTGGTTTTCATCCAGCTGCGACAGGCGGATAATATCATCAATCAGATGCAGCAGATGTTCTGATTCTCGGTGAATTTTCTGGATAAAGTGATCTTCGTCCTCTTTCTTTACCATATGGTTTTCTAGCAGTTCGGAAGCACCAATGATCGTCTGCAGCGGGCTCTTCAGTTCATGCGATACATTGGCAGAAAATTCCTGACGCTGCAGTTCTGCCCTGCGCCGATCGCTGACTTCGAAGATAACCAGGCAGGCACCGCGCTGCTGCTGATCGCTGAAAACCGGACTTGCGTGAATCTCAAAGCTCTGATTCTGCAGCTGAAGCACTTCTTCATCCGGAGAACCTTGAAGTACTTTCTCCAGTGCTTTCTGCATTTCATTGCTGCGGTTGAGAACAAGAATGCTCTTCCCTTCTGCGTCTTCACGGGCATGCAGAAGTGTACGAGCCGCATTGTTCATGCTCAGGATCAGTCCCTTGGCATCTATCAGGATCAGTCCCTCACTCATCACTGAAGTAATGGTTTCGAATTCTTTTCGGCTCGATTTCAGCTGTTCCATCTGTTCGCTGATTCTGATATTCTGCTCATCAATTTTCTCCAGCAGCGGGAATAATTCTTCGTCCATCTGATTCTGCAGCGGATGATCAAGATCCAGACGATTGATTGGGCTGACAATTCGCTGACTCAGTTTTCTTGCAAGTACATAAGACAGTGCCATGGATGCCAGAAGAATGATCAGGATAGGTGAGGCCATCTTCAGAACAAGAATCATGATTGTGTCCTGGGTAATCGCAGTTCTTACGACTGTTCCGTCACCTGCTTTAATTGCATAATACATGGTTCTGGTTGATATCGTTGTGGAATAGCGTTCACTGGTTCCGACCCCCTGCGAAAGTGCCTGCCTGAATTCTTCACGATCACTGTGATTGACCATGTTTTCGGGATCTGCAGACGAGTCATAAAGTACCGTTCCATCATGATCAATCCAGGTCACACGATAACTGCCCAGATCGAGCCCGCTGAAGAATGCTCTGCCGTCTGTTTCCACACCCTGAGCTGCCAGCTGTGCTTCAGCGGCAAGCTGTGTTCGTTCAATCGATGTAAAGTGGGAATTCAATACCCCAATTACCAGGGTCAGGCTGACTGCAAGAATACATACGCATGCCCAGAATACCGAACGAAATATACGCTTCGTCATACTTTGTTTCCCGCAAGACGATAGCCAATACCGCGTACGGTCTCAATGCATTCTCCGGCTTTGCCAAGTTTCTGTCTGAGTGTGCGTACATGTACATCTACCGTTCTTGTTTCCCCATCGTATTCCATGCCCCAGATGTCATTGAGCAATTGGTCTCTTGTATAGACCATGCCCGGATGTTTCATCAGTGCATGCAGCAATTCATATTCTTTCAGGGTCAGCATCACCGGCTTATTGTCTGACGTGACTGTATGTCTTGCACGATCCATTCTCAGACTGCCACAGGACAGCACATCTTCCGGTTTCTCTTCCGATGTTCTTCTCAGCACCGCCCGAACCCGGGAGATCATTTCCATCATTCCAAACGGCTTGACAAGGTAATCATCCGCACCAAGATCCAGTCCGTTGACCTTGTCATATTCTGACCCTCTTGCTGTAGCAAGTATTACCGGAATTTTCGCGGCAGCAGCTGAAGCCCGGAGTTTTCTCAGAATACTGAGGCCATCTTCATTTGGCAGCATGACGTCCAGTATGACCAGTTCCGGAATCTCATGCTTCAATGCCGCAAAGAAAGATTCCCCATCCGGAAAGCCAATCGCATGAAAGCCGGTTGTTTTCAGTGTGTACAATTCAATGTCACGGATGCTTTCATCATCTTCCACTACAGCAATCATGGCTCGATTTCTCCTTTATGCACTCCGGTCAGGGAATACACTGTCCACTCCGCAATACTGACAGCGTGATCTCCTATCTTTTCAAAGTATTTGGCAATCATTAGAAGATCAATATAGTCTTCCGCATGTTCCGCATCACTCCGGATCACCTGAATCAGATCATTTCTGACATGAACAAACAGATCGTCCACTACATCATCATACGCGATTACACTTTTCGCAAGTTCAAAATCTCTGCTGACAAATGCGTCAACACTGCGATGCACCATATACACTGCTTTCTCGGAAATTTCTTCAAGATCAGCCATTTTATGGAAATTTCTCATATACATGATGATGTCTGCCGCATCCTTTGCTACTTCTCCAATGCGGAACATGTCAGTCACCATTTTCAGAGCCGCCGAAATATCTCTCAGATCTGCCGCCATCGGCTGCTGCAATAGCAGAAGTCTCAGACACATGCTTTCAATATGCTTTTCCTTCTGAAGAATTTCCGCCTCCAGAGGCGTTACTTTAGCAGCCTGTATTTTTGTTTCCTGAATCAGTGATTCCTCTGTCATGTGAATTGCCTGCTCGCATAGCGATCCCATAGAAATCATCTCACGATTCAATTCAGCTAATTTTTCATCAAATTCTCTGCGCATCATCCAAACCTCCCGGTAATGTACTCTTCTGTTTTCTTCTGTGCCGGTCTTGAAAACAATGTTTCTGTTTTCTCACACTCAACCAGTTCTCCCAGCAGAAAGAATCCTGTACGGTCAGAGATACGCATTGCCTGCTGCATATTATGTGTAACAATGACAATCGTGTAGTCTTTTTTTAGCTGCAGAATCAGTTCTTCAATATGAGATGTGGCAATAGGATCCAGGGCAGAGGTCGGTTCATCCATCAATATTACTTCCGGACTCATTGCAAGCGTTCTTGCAATGCACAGACGCTGCTGCTGTCCGCCGGACAGGCTCAGTGCAGATTTATAAAGCCGATCTTTCAGTTCCTCCCAGATCGCCGCCTGTCTTAATGAACGCTCCACAATTTCATCAAGCTGCCGACGATTATGAATGCCGGCAATCTTCGGTCCATAGGCAACATTGTCATAAATGCTCTTGGCAAAAGGATTCGGCTGCTGAAATACCATCCCTACTCGTCTTCTCAAGGCAATCGGATCCATTTCTCGTATCTCCTCGCCAAATAATTTCTCAGTACCCGTAGAATGTGATCCTTCAGAGAAATCACTCATGCGGTTCAGCGTCCTCAGAAAGGTTGATTTCCCGCATCCCGAAGGACCGATCAGGGCGGTTACCTGATGCTCCGGTATTTCCATGGAAATATCCTTCAGTGCCCAGCTGCTGCCGCCATAACTGAAATGCAGATGCTCAATACTAAATGCCTGTTTCATCTGGAACCTCCCATCTTTTTTTCTTCATGTGCGGATATGAATCTGACCAGAAGCGAAAAACAGAGAATCAGAATCCCCAGCACTGCCGATGAAAAATTCGCAATTGCTGCTGAATTCGGATTCAGGCTTCCTTC
>SABF01000149.1 GCA_009929095.1 Erysipelotrichia bacterium | reverse complement strand
TTACTGATTCAGACATTGTACAGCCCGGCGAATATGTGATTGCCATTGGCGGAAGAAGGATTGATGCCGGATTTGGAACAGTCAGTTTTGGGGTCGTCAGTGATTCAGGCTATCTTCAGAGAGCAGCCGAGGAGGATGTTCCGGACTGGATCGTCAGCGTCATGGAATGCGATGTATCTGTAAATCAGACTAACAGCGGTGCTCCAATCGTCAATCTTTCCGGTGAAGCAGTAGGCATTCTTTCCACCAATCTGACTGCCTCTGCAGCCAGCAGCGGAATGGCATATGCAGTCAGCGGCAATGAAGTCAAACTCGCTGCGGAACAGCTCAGGCTTTCCGGCACGGTTACCAGAGGCTATCTTGGCGTATTTGGCAGGAATATTTCCGGAATGGAAAATTATCAGAAGAATGCACTGAATATCATGCTGGATCAGATGGATGGTGTTTATGTGCAGAATATCGTATCCGGCTCACCGGCCAGTGGTGAACTTGCGGAAGGCGACATCATTACAGCTGTCGATGAACAGCCGGTCACGGATTCGGCGTCTCTGCTGAAACTGCTCTACAGACATGCTTCAGGCGATCTTGTGACAATTGCTGTGATACGCAGCGGCGTACAGCAGAGCATCAATGTGAGTCTTGGATGATACGCATCATAAGCTGCGGCCGCATGAAGGAAAAGTGGATGCAGGCCGGAGCGGCAGAATACCTGAAGAGGCTGGGCAGCTATGATCGAATGGAGATTATAGAAGTCACAGATGAAAAGGCGCCGGAGTCAAATTCGGATGCGGAGAATGAAGCAGTAAAAAAGATAGAGGGCGAACGGCTTCTCAAAGCAATCAAGCCGCAGGATTATGTGATCCTGCTGGATCTTAAAGGAAAGACTCTGGACTCTGTTCAGCTGTCAGAGAAGATACAGGATCTGCAGAGTCATGGCAGAAGCCGAATCGATTTTGTGATTGGCGGATCGCTTGGCCTCAGCAGGGAACTGATTCAGCGGGCAGATTTTCGCTGGAAGATTTCTGACAATACTTTCCCGCATCAGCTGTGTAAAATTATTGTTCTGGAACAGGTATACCGCTCATTTAGAATTCTGCATCATGAGCCCTATCACAAGTAAATAGAAGAAAGCGGTTCCATTGGCTGATTCTGCGCCTTTAGATGATCACGAATAAAAGGTTACAATGTTTCATGGCTGTTTACATGAGTTTTCATTGGTTTAGTCCTTGTTTTTTCGTGCCTGCGGAGATAGACTAATGCCATGCGAAGGCTGTCTGTGATCCGTGATGCAGTGAAGTCACACAAGAGCGTTTGCTGTCTGCACTCTGAACGTGCAGACGTCTGCTCCTTTTCAAGGGCAGTATGCACAATTAAGTAACCAGCGCGGTACCTTTACAGGCACTGCGTTTTTTTCTTGAAAGAGAGGAAATTGAAATGAGTGATCTGAAAAAAGCAGCCGTTATTATGGGCTCTGACAGCGACTGGCCGACAGTGAAATCGGCCTGTATCGTGCTGAAACAGTTTGGGGTCCCCTTTGATGCACATGTCATATCAGCGCACCGTACACCGGAAGCGGCCATCACTTTTGCGAAACATGCGGAAGAGAATGGCTATGGCGTAATCATCTGTGCAGCCGGCATGGCAGCGCATTTAGCCGGTGCATTCGCAGCCAACTGTATCCTGCCGGTGATTGGCATTCCGATGAAGGGCGGCGCCTGTGATGGCCTTGATGCACTGCTTGCAACAGTGCAGATGCCGTCAGGATATACGGTTGCGACAGTTGCACTGAATGGCGCAAAAAATGCAGCATATCTGGCCGTTTCGATACTTGCACTGAATGATGAGGATTTGAAGAAAAAACTGAGAAAGTTCAGGGAAGACACCGCCGCAGCCATTATGGAAAAAGATATTGCAGTATTCAGCGAAGCAGCCAGCTTATAGAAAGACAACAGGAGGATATTTCAGATGAATGTCGAAATCAAAGAGCAGCTCTACGAGGGAAAAGCAAAGAAAGTATTCGCAACCAGCGATCCGGAAATTGTCATGGTGCATTATAAGGATGATGCCACTGCAGGGGATGGCGAGAAAAAAGGAACGATCCGCGGGAAGGGTGCTGTCAACAACAAACTGTCCAATGCATTGATGCAGAAACTGGAAAAGGAAGGAATTCCCACTCATTACGTAGAGGAACTGAATGACCGCGATACACTGGTAAAGAAAGTCTCGATTGTTCCGCTGGAAGTCATTATCCGCAACGTTGCAGCCGGACATTTCACCAGCCGCATGGGTGTGCCGGAAGGCAGAGTATTCAAGACTCCGATTCTCGAGTTCAGTTACAAGGATGACGATCTTCATGATCCTTTCATCAATCAATACTATGCACTCGCTCTTGAACTCGCAACACAGCAGGAAATAGATACAATCACAGAATATGCCTTTAAGATCAATGAAATTCTCAAGGAAATCATGCTGGATGCCAATATCCGTCTGATTGATTTCAAATTGGAATTCGGCCGTCTCAGCGATGGCACAATCATCCTGGCTGATGAAATCAGCCCGGATACCTGCCGTTTCTGGGATGCCTCAACCGGTGCACATCTGGATAAGGATCTGTTCCGCCGCGATATGGGCGGAGAAGCCGATGCTTATCAGGAAGTTATGAGCCGCCTTCTGAAATAAGCAAAGAATATAGCAGCTGAAAGGGGACGAGAACTGAGAAATGAACGAAATGATGAGACTTGATTCAGCCCTCCACGAGGAATGCGGCGTTTTCGGCATTTGTGATTCAACCGGCAGCACAGATATGGTCAGTGCAGTATACAGTGCACTTTATGCACTGCAGCATCGCGGTCAGGAAAGCTGCGGCATTGCTCTGAATGTAGACGGTGTTCTGTCTGGATACCGCGATATCGGACTCGTGTCTGAAGTGTTTTCTCCGCGCGTGCTCGGGGATCTTCCCCAGGGAGCACATATGGCAACCGGACATGTCCGCTATGCGACCAGCGGGATGCGAAGCCGTTCCAATGCGCAGCCGATGATCCTGCATCACTGCAAGGGAGCCATGGCGATCTGCCACAACGGCAATTTGACGAATGCGCCGGAACTAAGGCATGAGCTGGAGATGAAGGGCTCGATTTTTCATGGTACATCTGATACAGAAGTCATCGGCTATCTTGTGACCAGACAGCGTCTCAGCTCACCGGATATTGAAACGGCAGTGCTGAATACAATGGATTACATTAAAGGTGCCTACAGCCTTGTCATCATGACAAATACCAAGCTGATTGCTGTCAGAGATCCGCACGGATTCAGACCGCTGTGCATCGGCAGGCTGAAAGAAGGCAGCGGATATGTATTCGCATCGGAGTCCTGTGCCCTGGATGCAGTCGGTGCGGAATTTGTGCGAGATGTAATGCCGGGCGAACTGGTTATTGCGGATTCCCGAGGCCTTCGCAGCATTACGAAGCACTGCAATACAGAGCCGCATACCATGTGCGTATTTGAATATGTATACTTTGCCCGACCGGACAGCTTCATTGATGGAACAAGCGTTCATGAAGCCAGACTCAGGGCCGGTGCATTTTTGGCCAGGGAGAATCCTGTAGAAGCAGATGTTGTGATCGGCGTGCCGGATTCCGGACTGGATGCGGCTCTTGGATATGCCATGGAGAGCGGCATTCCCTATGGCCACGGATTTATCAAGAATAAATATGTCGGAAGAACATTCATTCAGGGTTCTCAGGCACAGCGGGAGAGCAGTGTACGCATCAAGCTGAATGCGATTCGCTCAACTGTGGAAGGCAAGCGGGTGATCCTGATTGATGATTCAATTGTTCGCGGTACAACCAGTGCGAGAATTATCAGTCTGTTAAGAGAAGCAGGCGCTACGGAAGTGCATTTCCGTGTATCTGCTCCGCCGTTCAGCTATCCATGCTACTTCGGCACGGATATTCCGGATGGAAAGCTCCTGGTGGCAACAGGTCACAGTGTGAAGGAAATCAATGAGATTCTCGGTTCAGATTCCCTTGGCTATCTGAGCGTAGAACATGTTCAGCAGCTCTGCCCTGGAAGTAAGTGCCAGTTCTGTACCGGATGCTTTACCGGAAATTATCCGGTAGATCCACCCAGGGAAACCATGGATATCGTATATGACCGTCCGCTCAGCGGATCCCGTTCTGAATAAGAAAGAGGAGGAGCAGATCAGATATGGAAAAGAGTTACTCAAAGAGTTATGCCGAAGCTGGTGTGGATATCACCGCCGGCTATCGTTCAGTTGAACTGATGAAGCAGTATGTCAGCCGCACGATGAATGAACACTGCATCGGCGGTCTTGGCGGATTTGGCGGTCTGTATGAACTTGACTGTACGGATATGCCGCATCCGGTGCTCATCTCCGGTACGGACGGTGTAGGTACCAAACTGAGAATTGCCCACTTCATGGATAAGCATGATACCGTTGGCATTGACTGTGTTGCCATGTGTGTCAATGATGTCATATGTGCCGGTGCCAAACCGCAGTTCTTCCTGGATTATATTGCCTGTGGCAGAAATGTTCCCGAACGCATCGCTGAACTTGTCAAGGGTGTGTCTGAAGGATGCCTGCAGGCAGATTGTGCTCTGATCGGCGGTGAGACTGCTGAGATGCCGGGGTT
>SABF01000148.1 GCA_009929095.1 Erysipelotrichia bacterium | reverse complement strand
CGATCCTTGTCATTTCCAACAGTAGTAGAACTTATGTTTAATGCTTTCGAAGCTTCTTGCTGTTTTCGATCCTTGTCATTTCCAACAGTAGTAGAACAACATGTTTTAGACGATACTGACCCGCTAGGTTTTCGATCCTTGTCATTTCCAACAGTAGTAGAACGATTATTATGAGTTTTATGAGGAAATAGTTGTTTTCGATCCTTGTCATTTCCAACAGTAGTAGAACGTTTCTGATTTAACAAATGACAGCAACTACGTTTTCGATCCTTGTCATTTCCAACAGTAGTAGAACATTTGAAAAATAATGCGAAATTGTATTACTGTTTTCGATCCTTGTCATTTCCAACAGTAGTAGAACTTAACGGAAACACTGAGTGTTATGAAGCATGTTTTCGATCCTTGTCATTTCCAACAGCAGTAGAGTATAAAGTCTGTGACTGCAAGTGAATTGCCTTGCCTGATTACGGATTAGAACAGGTGTGAATTGATGCCTCAGATGCTATGATATTGCTATTAAGCAAAGGGGTATTATCTATGGATATGGAGCAGTATACCAAGAGGGTCATGGTTCGAGAGATTGCGGACTTTTTCAAGTTCGAGCGAGTGACCGGTAATGATGAAAGTCTGAATCGATGGGTAGTTGTACCTGACGTCAATCGTCCTGGATTTGAATTGGCGGGATATTTCATGCCAACAGATCCAAGACGTGTTGTTATTATTGGAAACAAGGAAGAAAGCTTTATCAAGTCACTGTCAGAAGATGAACAGCGCGGAAGATATCCATACATTACAGATGGTCTGACACCGTGCATTATAATCACTCATAACAATCCAGTTCCTTGGGTACTGCAGGAGATTGCAGCGCAGCAGAACTTTCCAATCTTTCGTACACCGCTGGATACCTACCGAGTAATGGCAGATCTGATCACTTTTCTAGATGAGAAACTGGCACCGGAAGATACCATCTCCGGGGTGCTGATGGCAGTATATGGAAGAGGCATTCTGATTACCGGTGAAAGCGGTCTTGGAAAGTCTGAAGCCGCTCTGGAACTGATCAGAGATGGCCAGGTACTTATTGCTGACGATCGGGTTGATGTGCAGAAAGTGCATAACACAATCTTTGGTCATGCTCCGGAACTGCTAAAGGGAATGCTTGAGCTGAGAGGTGTAGGAATCATTGATGTAGAGCGGATGTATGGAGCTAATTTCCTCAGTGATACACATCAGGTAGATATGGTAATTACCCTAGTACACTTTGACAGAGATATGGAATATGACCGTACTGGTGACAGTGTGGAGCACTTTACTAAAATCCTGGATGTTCTGATCCCGACATTGATCCTTCCGGTAAGTCCCGGACGATCTATGGGAGCCATCATTGAATCGGCTGTATCAAACTATATTCTGAAAGAAGAAGGATATGACAGCGCCAAGGTGTTTAAAGAGAGACTTCACAACTTCCTTTTGAAAGAAAATGCAAAACAGAAGGAAGGAAATAACAAATGACAAAGAACTGTGCAGTGCTGTTTGACTTTGATGGTACGGTAATGGACACCGAACCAGCAATCATTGCCAGCTATTATCATGTATTCGAACTTCATCGCAGAAGAGAAGACTTTACGCCAGAAATGCAGATAGAGGTGCTTGGACCGGCACTTGATGTTGAAATGAAAAAATTCTTTCCTGAAATCCCGGTTGATATTTGTCTTCAGGAGTATCGGGAGTATCAGAATCAAAATATCAGGAAACTGGTCAGGCCGATGGAACATGCCATGGAACTGTTCTCTTGGCTTAGGAAAGAAGGCTATCGAACCGGCCTGATTTCTACAAGATTCAGTGAATCGCTGAGACAGATCTCTTCACTGACCGGAATGGATCAGTTGGTGGATATCATGATCGGCCATGATGAAGTGGTTAAAGGAAAACCAGATCCGGAAGGAATACTTCTGGCTGTCAGGAAGCTGCAATGCACTTCAAGCATCTATGTGGGAGACAGCGCTACTGATATCAGGGCAGGAAAGAATGCCGGATCTTATACTGTTGCGGCACTTACAAAGCCAGAGAAGGAAGAAGAACTCAGAGCATCAGAGCCGGATACCTGTGTATATGATTTATTGGAGCTGAAGAAAATCATTACGGAATACAGCAAAGGAGAACGATAAATATGGCACTTGTAAAGTTCAAGAATGGATTCAATGGTACCTACGAGATTGGCGGTCAGGTACTTCAGATCAATGAGAACGGTATTCATCCCTATGATATGACCTTTGGGGCTGTAGCGTCCTGTCTGTATTCCACTCTGCTGGATGTGTGTGAACATCGAAAGATAGAACTGAAAAGTTCGGAAGTGACCGTGGATGGAGTCAAGAGAACAAGTGTACCGGCAACCCTGGAACATGTCACTATCAGGATTGTGACAGATACTGACACAGATATTGAAGATTTGAAGAAAGCCATGAATAGAGCAGTGGAATGCTGCTCCATGGTACAGACTGTTGCTGAAGTAGCAGAGATCGAATACAGCATTGAAAAGAAATAAAGAAAAAAGCTGACGAAACACGTGTGTTCTGCCGGCTTTCTTTGCGTCAGTACACTTGAAACAGAGATGTGCTGCATCTCTGAAATATCCAGAGCGGCTCTAGTTATCCTCGCTCTTTATATAAGCCGACAGACTGTTGTAGAGCTGTTCAATCCGATCGGGATTGACATGATAATCCTCGTTGGTTCTGGAGTGGTCAACAGTGAGCACTCCATTTTCAAGATGTCCGCCAGAAATCATTATTGCATGATTGAAAATCCGGAGCGGAGAATGATCTGTCTGCTCATCAGAAAGTTCAATGATCTCTGCACCGATCGCTTCGGCGATCTTCTTTGCGGATTTTTCATTCCTGCGGGCAGCGACAAACATCTGTTCGCCATCAGAGATGGCGTCAAGAATAATGAACAGTTTAGAATCAGCTTCTTCGTGATACCAGTTTTTTACCTGAAGCAGTCCAAGATGGGATTCAATGCTCTGGTCGGTGAAGATGAATGAGGTGTGCTTTGAAGGAGTCTTTGCAAGCGATGCTGCCAGAGCAACAGATGCACTGTTTCGATTCATGTTGGCTGGAGCACTTGGGCATCTCAGCGAAAACACAATCATCAGGATGAATGCAACATCCAGAAGAAGAGCCAGAACGCGAAGTCCAAAAGAGGCATGAAACAGTGGGAATGTAAGAAACAGACCAATCACTCCGACGATACTGATGACTGCATAGAGAAGCAGATTCTTTTTTTCGTTCTTCTGGTTGAATTGATCATCTAAAGGTCTGTACGCAATGCTGGGGATCAGCATTCTTCTGCCGGTATCATAAGGAACCAGAAAAACATTTCGGCAATGATCCATATCACCGGCAAGCAAATTATTGGATTTGATTCTTTTCATTGGATTTTTGTGAAGCTGTACTTTTATGCCATCTGCCATCAGCTGTTCGGCTACAGCATTGATAAACTGCAGTTTCTCCCGGTCAGTCTGCCGTTTCCCGAGTGTCTGGCCGAATAATACCAGAGTGTCTTTCATTGAGGAGTCTCCTTCCGACTATTTCATAATAAATAATAAACACCAGCGAGGTAATCGTCCAACTGAGCGGATAGCACAGCATGACAGACTGATAGCTGAGGTGGTGAAGTGCGTAGCCGACAATCCAGACAATTCTAAATCCGCAGCAGAAGAGAAGTGTGATAATCGTTGCCGGAACCGATTTTCCAATGCACTTCAGAACCTGCGTCATGATTTCTATACAGGGATAGGCAAAGTAGCAGGGAGCCATGAACGAAAGGATAGATACTGCTGTGGAAATTGTACTTTGATCTGAAGTGAACAGTGAAACAAGCGGAGTGCCGGCAAACTTGAAAAGCAGGGCAATGCATGCAGTAATCAGATAACCGATCAGAATACCATGTCTGATGGAAGAAGAGATTCTATGATACTTTCCAGCCCCATAGCATTGACCGCTGAAAGCAGTCATGGCAGTTCCCAGGCAGGCAAGAATAATCCAATAAAAGTTATCCAGTTTCAGATAGATTGCATAGGAGGAAATGGTTTCACTGCCTAAAAGATTGATGGAACTTTGAATCAGAATATTGGTTGCGGCATAGGCAATGGATATCAGCGAGGAAGGGATTCCGATTTTCAGTATTCTGGCACAGGTATTAAAACAGAAATTAAGATGCAGGAAGTTTGGTGAAAGCAGATCACCCATGTTCTTTAATGTGATCAGAAGACTGACAGACTGGGCAAGTACAAAGGCTATGGCTATGCCGACAGATCCCAGATTGAAAATCCCTGTCAGAATATAATCAAACGCAATGTTCAGCAGAAATGACAGAATCAGATATCTTGTCGGCCGAGCTGTCTCGCCAATTGCGCGCAGCAGACCAATGCATAATTGAAAAATGAAATACGGAATGAAACCCAGGGAATACAGCTGAAGATAGTGGGCTGAGGCATCCAGGAGACTTTCAGGTACTTGAAACAATCTTAAGGCATCTTTAGCGAAAAGAACATACAGGACAGTGGAGAGAACGGCAAACATCAGACAGATAATTACAGAGGTCTCCATGCTGATCCGAAGCTCTTTCTGTTTCCCGGTGCCATAAGTATATGCTGCTACAAACATTGCTCCGGTAATAATTCCGGATGTAATGCCCAAATAATATCT
>SABF01000147.1 GCA_009929095.1 Erysipelotrichia bacterium | reverse complement strand
CTGGTACTGTATCCGCAGACTGCAGAACAGACTGGTGTGGCAAGACGTGCCGAACAGGTACATGCCGGTATCATGCTGGAATCAGATACACCGGAAGCGATCCGGAAGGCTTTGGAAACAGTCATGAGCGATACGGCGTACAGCGAAGCTGCGAAGGCAATCGGGGATGGATTCCGGGATGCTGGCGGAGCAGCTGCAGCTGTTGATTTCGTGGATCAGACACTTGCCCAGACCAATTGATGATTCTGATTGATTTCTGAGCAGATGGATGGAAAATGAGTGTTCATTATCCTATGATATTGAGGATAGTTGGAGAGGAAACCATTTATGCGTAACATCATCAAGCGAAGCGGAAAACAGGAAACGTATGATCGTACTAAGATAGCCCGGGCAATGCGGAAATCTTTTCAGAGTGTCAGTGAGACTGCTGACTCTCAGCAGATTGAAAAGCTGCTGAAGCAGGTCGAAGAGCAGTTTCAGGATCAGGATGGACTTTCAGTGGAGCAGATCCAGGATATCGTAGAAGAAACGCTGATGAAGAATGGCTGCTATGCGGCGGCTAAAAACTATATTCTGTATCGTGAAAAACGAACAGAACTGCGAAAATCAAGAGAACATCTGATTGATGCGGTGCAGGCCGAATCTCTTTCTCCTGTGCTGTCGGGAATTCAGCGGGATTATCCAGGCTATGATCTGGGCCGTCTTTCAGATAAGTACGCGTCAATGGATAAAGCTGATATGGATGTAAAGGATCGGCTGTCACTGCTGACTCGATGCGCTGCGGAAATGACTTCCAAAGAAGAACCGCGCTGGGAAATGATTGCCGGACGGCTTCTTTCTTTTCGGCTGAATCAGCGGCTGAAAGCAGAAGAGGAGAAGCTTGGGATTCACAGCTTCTACGATAAACTGAAATATCTGACTGACGAAGGCCTGTATGGCGACTATATCCTGGCATCCTACTCAAAAGCGGAAGTGGATGAACTGACGAGGCTGATTGATAACAAACGCAATGATCTGTTTACCTACAGCGGACTGGATCTTCTGATCCAGCGCTACCTGATTCACAGCCATCGTCATGAAGTGCTGGAATCTCCGCAGGAGATGTATCTGGGCATTGCCATGCATCTGGCTATGAAGGAAGAAAATCATCGAGCAGAATATGTCAGACAGTTCTATGACATGATGAGTCTTCATGAAGTGACCATGGCAACTCCGACACAGGCCAATGCCAGAAAGCCATATCATCAGCTGTCCAGCTGTTTCATTGATACAGTGCCGGATTCCCTGGATGGAATCTATAATTCCATCTCCGGGTTTGCAGATGTATCCAAGTATGGCGGCGGAATGGGCATGTACTTTGGCAAGGTGCGTTCCAGAGGCGGATCAATCCGCGGCTTTGAAGGCGCATCCGGCGGTGTTATCCGCTGGATCAGAGTGGTCAATGATACTGCTGTAGCGGTGGATCAGCTGGGTGTAAGACAGGGAGCGGTTGCGGTCTATCTGGATGTCTGGCATAAGGATCTTCCGGAATTTCTGCAGCTGAGAACTAATAATGGCGATGACCGCATGAAAGCACACGATGTGTTTCCGGCAGTGTGCTATCCGGATCTGTTCTGGAAGATGGCTAAGGAAGATCTGAATCAGAACTGGTATCTGATGGATCCCCATGACATTCTCATGATCAAGGGCTATGCTCTGGAAGATTATTACGGTGAAGAGTGGGAAAAACGGTATCATGACTGCGTGAACGATGTCCGAATTTCCAAACGAGTGCTGGTGCTGAAGGAGGTCGTGCGTCTGATCCTGAAATCAGCAGTAGAGACAGGCACACCGTTCGCCTTCTATCGCGATGCCGTCAATCGGATGAATCCCAATAAACATAAGGGCATGATCTACTGCTCTAATCTCTGCACTGAAATTGCCCAGAACATGTCACCCAGCGAACAGATTTCCAAGAAGATCATCAATCAGGACGGCGATGAGATTATTGTCACCGAATCCAAGCCGGGCGACTATGTAGTCTGCAATCTCGCTTCAATCTGTCTTGGCAATGTGGATGTGGACAATCATGAAAAGATGGAGCAGCTGATTGCTTCAGTAGTCAGAGCGCTGGACAATGTCATTGATCTGAACTTTTATCCGCTGGCAAACGCGGAAGTGACCAATAAGAAATATCGTTCTATCGGACTTGGCGTATCCGGCTATCATCACATGCTGGCAAAGCATCACATCCAGTGGGAATCGGAAGAGCATCTGAAATTTGTGGATGAAATATTTGAAGAGATTGGCTATGCGGCTGTCAAGGCAAGCAATGAACTGGCTGCGGAGCGCGGCAGTTATGCCTTCTTTCACGGATCAGAATGGGAAAGCGGAGAATACTTCGATCGCCGGGAATATCATTCTGAGAAGTGGAATACACTGAGAACAAATGTTCGGGAGCACGGGATGCGCAATGCCTATGTCATGGCAACAGCTCCGACCAGTTCTACTTCAATATTGATCGGCACGTCCGCCGGTCTGGATCCAGTGATGAATCGCTTCTTTCTGGAAGAAAAGAAAGGGGCAATCCTGCCAAGAGTGGCACCGGAGCTCAGTCCTGACAACTACTGGTTCTATAAAAATGCCCATTCGATTGACCAGACATGGTCCGTCAGAGCTTCCGGAATCCGTCAGAGACACATCGATCAGGCGCAGAGCTTCAACCTCTGGATTACCAATGACTACCGCATGTCACAGCTGCTGAATCTCTATATTCTGGCATTTGAGAGCGGGGTTAAAACAATCTATTATGTCCGCTCCAAGTCACTGGATCCGGATGAATGTGAAAGCTGTTCAGCATAGGAGAATGAGAAATGAACGTACAGGATGAGAAAGTACTGCGTAAGCCGCTGTTTAATCCGGATGGAAATATTGATGTCAGAAGCCGGCGGCTGATTAACTTCAATACCACCAATATCAATGACTTTAATAACATGAAGTATACCTGGGTTTCTGACTGGTACCGTCAGGCAATGAATAATTTCTGGGTCCCGGAAGAGATCAATATGGATCAGGATAAATCTGATTATCCAAAACTGTCTGTACCGGAGCGTACGGCCTACGACAAGATCCTGAGTTTTCTTGTATATCTGGATTCTCTGCAGAGTGCCAATCTTCCGAATGTATCCCAGTATGTTACGGCAAACGAAATTAATCTCTGCCTTTCTATACAGACCTTTCAGGAGTGTATTCACAGCCAGTCCTACAGTTATATGCTTGATACGATCTGCAATCCGGAAGAACGCAACGATATCCTTTATCAGTGGAAGACCGATCAGCATCTTCTGAAGCGCAATGAGTTTATCGGCAGTCTGTATAATGAATTTGTTGAGAATCAGAACAAGGAAACATTTCTGCGGGTATGTATTGCCAACTTCATTCTGGAAGGAGTTTATTTCTATTCTGGATTCATGTTCTTCTACAATCTGGGCAGAAACGGCAAGATGCCAGGATCAGTTCAGGAGATCCGCTATATCAATCGAGATGAAAATACACATCTATGGCTGTTCAGAGAGATCCTGATCGAGCTTCAGAAAGAAGAACCGGAACTGTTTCATGAAGAGAATCTTCAGATGATCCGCACGATGATTGATGAAGGTGTCCGTCAGGAGATAGAGTGGGGACAGTATGTGATCGGCGATGATATTCCGGGACTTAATACCCGCATGGTCAGTGACTACATCAAGTATCTTGGCAATCTGAGGTATTCTTCGCTCGGCCTTGGCACGCTTTATCCGGGTTATGAAGAAGAACCGGAATCCATGAAGTGGGTCAGTCAGTATTCCAATGCAAATATGGTCAAGACGGATTTCTTTGAAGCCAGAAGTTCCGCATATGCAAAAAGCGGAGCAATTGAAGACGATCTTTGATTCAGAACAAACAGGATACAGCCGCTGCGATATCCTGTTTTTTTATTGGGACAGCGAATGATCTGCTCCTTATGAGGATTAAGCAGGCTGCGATGAAAAAATCGCCATATCCAGAATTGAATATGACGATTTCCATGTATGAATCAGTTTCAATCAGCGCAGGTGCCAGATATCACGATTGTATTCAGCAATGGTGCGGTCGCTGGAGAAGAATCCTGACTTGGCAATATTGACAAGGGACATTCTCTTCCATTTCTCGCGGTTGAGATAATCGAAGATCATGGTTTCCTTGACATTGCAGTAAGCTTCAAGATCAAGCAGAGTCATGAACCAGTCCTTGCTGATCAGATTGTCTCTCAGTGCTGAGAGCATCTCAGGATTGCCAATGGATGTCAGTTCCGGGCTGACAATGAAGTCAAGCACGGCATGAATAGATTCACTGCGATCATAATAATCATGGGCATGATAGCCGTTTGTGTTGTACAGATTAATGACTTCATCAGAGGAACGGCCGAAGACGTAGATGTTCTCATAACCGACCATATCTCTGATCTCAACATTGGCGCCATCTGCTGTTCCCAGTGTTACAGCACCATTGAGCATAAACTTCATATTGCCGGTTCCGCTGGCTTCCTTAGATGCGAGAGAGATCTGCTCCGAGATATCCGCTGCCGGAATTGTCTTCTCTGCCTTGGCGATATTGTAGTTCTTGATCATGACAACTTTGAGCCAAGGAGATACATCCGGATCATTGTTGACCAGCTGCTGCAGGCAGAGGATCAGATGAATGATGTTC
>SABF01000007.1 GCA_009929095.1 Erysipelotrichia bacterium | reverse complement strand
GGCAGAGTGTGAAATCTGCCGGGATAAAGAACGCAACCACCGGCAGATCTTCGTGGTAGCTTCACCCAGAGATGTGATTGCCATGGAGCGAACCGGAGAATACCATGGTGTCTACCATGTGCTGAATGGATTGATCTCTTCCAGCCGGGGCATCATGCCGGAGAATCTGAACATTGCGTCACTGCTTGAGAGAGCAGGAGATGCCGATGAGATCATTCTGGCTACCAGCGCAACAATGGATGGTGAAACGACATCCATGTATCTGGATAAACTTCTCAAAGACAAACATCCGCAGGTACTGATTACCCGGATTGCTCACGGTCTGCCATCAGGCGGAATGCTGGATTATGCGGATGAGATTACACTGACACATGCACTGATCGATCGCAGGACGATGGGACAGTAATCACAGGTTGAAAAAGGAGGGTTTCTAGCATGAATGAGGATCTGAAAATTGCACAGGAAGCGAAACTTGAAGATATCTATGCTATTGCTGAAAAGGCTGGTATTGACCGAAGCTATGTCATCCCATTTGGAAATGACAAGGCAAAGATCGACAGCAGAATACAGGAAACGCTGAAGGATAAGCCGAATGGAAAACTGATTCTGGTAACTGCCATCAATCCGACTCCGGCAGGAGAGGGAAAGTCCACAACAACAATCGGACTGGCGGATGGTCTGTCACGACTTGGCAAAAAGACAATAGCCTGTCTCAGAGAACCTTCACTTGGTCCGGTATTCGGTCTTAAAGGCGGAGCAGCTGGCGGCGGGTATGCTCAGGTTGTTCCAATGGAAGCGATCAATCTTCATTTCACCGGCGATATGCATGCAATCACTACAGCCAACAACCTCATTGCGGCGGTGCTGGATAATTCTATTTATCAGGGCAATCCGCTGAACATCGATCCGGAAAAAGTTGTGTGGACCCGCTGCATGGATATGAATGATCGAACTCTGCGTTCAATCACCATTGCTCAGGACAAGAAAACAAACGGAGTAGAACGCAAAGATCACTTCGTAATTACCGTTGCAACAGAAGTTATGGCAGTCCTCTGTCTCTCCAGGGACATCAGAGATTTCCAGGAACGTATTTCCAGGTGCATTGTTGCCTATACGTATGAAGGCAGGCCGGTTACGGTAAAAGATCTGGATGTGGATGGTGCTGCTGCAGTTGTCATGCGTGAAGCGATCATGCCGAACCTGGTGCAGACTCTTGAGCATACGCCGGTGCTGATTCATGGCGGTCCGTTTGCTAACATCGCACATGGATGCAATTCCATTATTGCTACAAAGACAGCAATGAAACTGGCAGACTATGTAGTTACAGAGGCGGGTTTCGGTGCTGATCTTGGTGCGGAAAAGTTCCTGGATATCAAGTGCCGTCTTGCCGGTCTGGATCCGGATGCTGTTGTGATTGTCGCAACCATCCGTGCTCTTAAGATGCATGGCGGCGTGGAAAAGGAAAATCTCGGCGAAGAGAATGTCGAGGCAATGCTTGCTGGTGCGGCCAACCTGCAGAAGCACATTGAATCGATAAAGGCATTCCATCTTCCGTATATTGTAGCGATCAATAAGTTCACGACGGATACCCAAAAGGAAATTGATGCGCTGTTTGACTGGTGCAATGAACACGGACATCCGGTACGTCTTTCCGAAGGATGGGCTAAAGGCGGAGAAGGAACTATCAATCTGGCCAATGCCGCTGCTGATATGTGCAAGGAGCCGAACTCTTTTGCACCGATCTATGACGCAGATGAGCCGATCACTGATAAGATTGAAAAAATCGCTAAAACAATTTACGGTGCATCTGATGTGGAATACTCTGATGAGGCAAAGGAGAAGATAAAAATCTTCATTACCAATGGCTGGGATCATCTGCCTATCTGCATGGCCAAGACTCCGCTGTCACTGACAGATGATGCAAAGATAAAAGGCAGACCGGAAGGCTTTGCCATTCATGTTCGCGATCTGAGCGTTTCAGCCGGCGCTGGATTTGTAGTTGTCTTTACCGGATCTATTATGACTATGCCGGGATTGCCGAAAGAACCAGCCGCAGTTCATATGGGCATTGACGAAGCTGGCAACAGCTACGGAATATTCTAAAAATTAAGGAAGTACTGAATGAGTTCCATTGCGTATGTTACAGACGAAAATATGATTGAATACTTCCGGCTTTGCGGGGCTCGCGAGATGAATTTCTGGCGGCTCTCAAGCCGGAAGGATTTCACCAGATTCCAGAAGGGCGATCTCCTGTTTTTCTATGCTCGTACACCGCGAAGCAGGAAGCGCGGTTTCGTCGGCTACGCACACTATGATTCCACGAACAGGCTCAGTCTCAGAGGCATGTGGAAGAAATATGGCAGATACAATGGCTATGAATCTGAACAGTTGCTTCAGGAAGCGATCGGGAGGGCTGCCAAGGATCGTAAGATTCCGGAGAAGATGAACTGCCTGTATCTGACCGATGCCGTATTTTTCAGCAATCCGGTCTATCCAGGAGAAGTGGGTCTGAAAGTATCCAGTCAGCTGGAAAGCTACATGTATCTGGATCAGGATGATTCCCATGTGACGGTAAGAATCCTTAGAGCAGCTGAGCAGAAGGGAATAGATATCTGGTCAAGTTCGCAGTCATTTGAATCGGAAGATGTATTCCGGGCAGATGAAATCCGTCAGCAGCTGACCGAGATTCAGAGTGCAATTCCTCATGACAGATGGAACGCAAAAGAACGAAGCCGGGCAGTGAGACTGTCTGCAGAAAGCGGAATGGAAATCGTACGCGGTTCAGTATGCGATGCCTTTCGAATTCAGAAGGAACAGCTTTCCATCGCACTGCCGTTTGTTTGCCAGGAGAAAAATCGTCAGGCACAGATTAGAGACTATTTCGGCAAGGTAATGATGTATCGCATTCAGCTGAAAAAGAGCGGCCTGAGAATCCCAAAAATTATATTTGCAATACTACATGATGAGGAAGCACCGGAAGAGCTCCTCATGTTTATCAGAGAAATCAATGAAGAAGAGTAATTTTGACATTATCGTCATTGGCGGCGGCCATGCCGGCATTGAGGCAGCACTTGCTTCAGCCAGAATAGGCATGCACACTGCACTTTTGACACTCAGTATTGATAACATCGGAAAGATGCCATGCAACCCTTCGGTAGGAGGTCCTGCCAAGGGAATTGTTGTTCGTGAGATTGACGCCTTGGGCGGACAGATGCCGATTACGGCAGACCGCACAGCACTGCAGTTTAAAATGCTCAACAGTGCCAAAGGTCCGGGTGTCAGGGCATTGAGAGTGCAGTCTGATAAGATTGCCTATAAAAAAATGATGCAGGCTGTCTGTCTGAATCAGGAACACCTGGCAGTGATTGAAGGCATGGCAGTGCATCTGGATGTCACAGATGATACAGTGCGGGGTGTAACACTGAAGGACGGAACGGTATTGACGGCAAGAGCAGTCGTGCTCACAACCGGAACCTATATGGCCGGTGTCAACATGATCTCGGCAGAGGTTGTCAAAGGCGGACCGGATCGAGAAGAAACAACGGAAGATCTATCTGCATCCTTAAGAGAGGCAGGTCTTCAGACGTTCCGACTTAAGACGGGAACACCGCCAAGAGTGCTGACCAGCACCATTGATTTTACGAAGACATCTTTAGAACCGGGCACACCAGGATTTCTGCATTTTTCTGAAACTACGCAAGAGGAAGATGTGCGTTCATTTGAGAATGAGATTCCCTGCTATATGACTTATACCACCCCGGCAACACATGAAATCATTCTAGCGAATCTGAACAAATCTTCCATGTACTCTGGAGTAGTCAAAGGGGTTGGTCCGAGATACTGCCCATCTATCGAAGATAAGCTTGTTCGCTTCAAAGATAAACCGCGGCATCAGCTCTTTCTCGAACCGGAATCCCTCAGTATGGATACAACTTATGTGCAGGGATTTTCCACTTCGCTTCCTCGGGAAATACAGGAACAGATGATACATACACTGCCTGGCTTTGAGCACTGTTTGATTAAAAAATATGCTTATGCGATAGAGTATGATGCAATAGATCCAATTCAGATGAAACCAAGTTTTGAATCAAAGAGGATTCACAATCTATACACAGCCGGGCAGGTGAATGGCACATCTGGATATGAGGAGGCAGCCGGACAGGGCATGACAGCCGGCATCAATGCAGCACTCAGTCTGCAGGGAAAAGCACCGCTGATCTTTGCCAGAGATGAAGCCTATATCGGTGTTCTGGTGGATGACCTGACAACAAAGGGCACCCTGGAACCATATCGTCTTTTGACTTCTCGGGCAGAATTCCGCTTACTGCTGCGGCATGACAATGCGGAGCAGAGATTGATTCATTATGGTCACGAGATTGGTCTGATCAGTGAAGCAAGATACAGCAGGTTCATGAAAAAGCAGGAAGATCTGAAGCAGCTGGAAGATCATCTGGGCACAGCAGTATTCGAACAGGATGATCCAAAGATACATGCCTATCTTGCCGGACTTGGCTATAAAAATGACACGCACACCGGAGTCAATGGCAGGGAACTGGTCAGAAGACCAAAGGTCCTCACAAAAGATCTGCTTGCGTGCATTGGTGAAACAGCGGATGCAGATCTGATGGAACGATGTGATATTGATTTGAAATACGAGGGCTATATCAGCAAAGCAAGAAGAGAAGCTGATAAACTGAAGGCAATGGAATCTATCATCCTTGGCACGGAATTCAACTATGAAGAAGTAGACAATCTTTCCATTGAGGGAAGGCAGAAGCTGATGAAGTACAAGCCGGAAACTATGGGACAGGCGTCCAGAATATCCGGTGTGAATCCAGCAGATCTGGCAGTACTGGCAATTGCCATGAAGCAGGGAAAGGGAAGAGGTGTACATTCATGAACTACGAAGAACTGGTATCCAATGTCAACATCTATGGATTTGATGAATCTGTAAAAGGGTCAAAGTATCCGATGTCGGCAGATCTGAGTGAATTATCAGAGGAAGTAACTGAGAGAACAAGAAAATTAGCAAAGGCAGAGATTGGATCTGGCCATGATAATTTTCTGAATGGTGTAATTGTTCAGTTTGATCTGACTTTTACCAATAAGGCATGGGTTGAAGCAGAGCGCTATCATTTCCTGGACTTTGTGAGCTCTCAGTCCACAATGCACCGCATCACCAGGTTTGATCTTGATAAGGCATATATCTCTTATGTAGATCCCCGCATTGTTGAGATCATGAAGGAAAAGACCAAAATATATAATGATCTTCAGGAAGATATTTTGAATCTGACAGAAGAAAAGAAAGATGTGGCAGAACTGAGAAGTCTTGCCAGTCGGCAGTATCTTGAAATTCTGTATTCCAATCCATGCGGATTCCGTCTGACTGCAAGAATGACAACCAATTACCGTCAGCTGAAAACAATCTATCAGCAGAGAAGAGCCCATCGGCTTCCGGAATGGCGGGCTTTCTGTGAATGGATTACCACGCTTCCGCATGCGGAATTCATCACCGGTGCAGAAGAAAACGAATGATGCCGTCTCGAAAGAGACGGTTTCTTTATATTACAAAGGTCTTCAGGAAACCGGTCAGCAGTTCACTTGCAGTCCGATCCTTTCGCCATGCCAGAAGAATATCAGTGTTCAGCTCCAAGGCATCAATAGTCTGGATGACAAGATTTTGCGAGATATCACGCATAGATCCAGGGAAGATGGCAGTCGCGAGTCCTGCTTCTGCCCACATGAGGGCATCTCTTCCGTCATCGCAGAGACAGTAGATATCGGGATTCAGATTTCTGCAGTGAAAGGCATCGAGGATCAGCTGTTCATACCGGCGGTATAGAATAATCGGATTCAGTGCGAGCTGTTCCAATGTGACAGAATCTCCATCAATATGATGCTGTTCCCTGCTGGACACGGCAATCATGTCATCCTTCAGCAGTGTGACGGAATTGAGATTATTCTGTTTGATCGGAGTTCGGAGTGCCGCGCATTCAACCGTGCTGTGATCCAGCATTTCCCGCAGCTGATAGGTACTTCCGTCATGAACCTCAAAGCGTACACTCGGATGAGATGAAGCATAACGTTTCAGATAAGGCATCATAGTTGTAACAACAGTCGGCGTCATGCCAAGACGCAGAATCTGAGTAGCTCCGGTACCGGATACCTCCCGTTTTGTAGAATCGGCATAACTGAGTATCTCACCGCTTCTTGCATATAGAATCCGACCGGCCTCAGTTAAAATGATATTTCGACTGCCGCGTTCGAAGAGCGAAACGCCAAGTTCCTGTTCCAGCTGTTTCATCTGCACCGATACCGGCGGCTGAGAAAGATGAAGTTTCCTGGCCGCTTCACTGATACTGCCGGTTTCTGCTACGGCTCTGAAATATTCCAACTGACGCAGATCCATAAGATTCCTCCTATATGAAATGTGTATGGGTGACCAATAAAATCAATATTTTACATTTATCACTATATATTCTATCTTTACTATGCAAAAAGGGGTAGGTATGAAGACACTTCTGGATTCTCTGAAGAATTACAAAAAGGAATGCGTTCTCTCACCGCTGTTCAAAATGCTGGAAGCCATGATGGATCTTCTGGTACCAGTCTTGGTGGCAGGCATCATAGATCGCGGTATCGGTCTGAACGATACATCGTATTTATACAGCCAGATCTGGATGATGGTGCTGCTGGCTGCGCTTGGTCTCGGTTTCAGTGTGATCGCTCAGTATTATGCCGCAAGAGCCAGTGTTGGAGCCGCCTCAGAACTCAGACAGTCGCTGTTTGACCATATTCAGCAGCTTTCCATAGGTACTTTGGATCGATTTGGCAGCGGTACACTGATCACACGCATGACCAGCGACATCAATATGATTCAGAATGGACTGAATCTTACACTGAGACTTCTGCTGAGAAGTCCGTTTATCGTATTCGGATCCATGATCATGGCTTTTACCATCAATGTAAAATGTGCCCTGGTATTTGCGGCATCCATACCAATACTGCTTGCGGCAGTATTCTTCATCATGCTCGTATGCATTCCGTTATATAAGAAAGTACAGTCACAGCTGGATCGCATCATGACACTGACTCGTCAGAATCTGACCGGTGTCCGGGTAATCCGGGCTTTCTCAAGAGAGAAGGATTCGGTCAGTGAGTTTGATCGTGAGAATCAGAAATTGACAAAAATGAATGAGTTCGTCGGCAGAGTCTCGGCTCTGCTGAATCCGATTACCTATGTACTGATCAATATTGCCGCAATTTATCTGATCAAAATCGGTGCGGTTCAGGTAAACCTTGGTGAAATGTCACAGGGAGATGCAGTGGCTCTGTACAGCTATATGGCTCAGATGATCATTGAACTTGTCAAACTGGCCAATCTGATTATATCCATCAACCGAGCTGCTGCCTGTGCTGATCGCGTGTCTTCAGTTCTGAAGGAAGAACCCGGGATGTCCTATCCCGTACAGTCTGAACAGCCGGAAGAAAAAAACAGTGTGGATTTCAATCATGTGTCCTTTGCCTATCCTGACGCAAGAGAGGATAGTCTGACTGATATATCATTCCATGCCAGACCGCATACAGCAGTCGGCATTATTGGCGGTACCGGATCAGGAAAGAGCACACTGATCAATCTGATTCCAAGATTCTATGATGCTCTATCCGGCACGGTAAGTGTGGATGGAGTGAATGTCAGGGAGTATGGCAGGAAGGAACTGATTGAGAAAATTGGACTGGTTCCGCAAAAGACCGAACTGTTTGCCGGAACAATTCTGGATAATCTGAAATGGGGTTCTGAATCTCTCAGTGAAGAAGACGCATGGAAAGCATTGAAGACAGCTCAGGCTGAAACGTTTGTCAGAGAAAAAGAGTCCGGACTGTATTCGATTGTAGAGCCAGGCGGAAGAAATTTATCCGGAGGTCAGCGCCAGCGTCTGGCAATTGCCAGGGCACTGGTCAGACATCCTGAGATTCTGATTCTTGATGATTCCTTCAGTGCACTCGATTTTGCGACAGATGCATCACTTAGAAAATCCCTGAGGGAAAGCGAACTGAATACAACAGTCTTTATGGTCTCTCAGCGCACTTCCACAATCATGCATGCGGATCAGATTCTTGTACTGGATGATGGCAGACTTGCTGGTATTGGCACACATGAAGAACTGATGAAGACCTGCGAAGTATATCAGGAGATACGCTGGTCACAGGTGCCGGAAGAACGGCCTTTGGATGGCATTCATATGGAGGCTGCAGTATGAAGCACATGGATAAAGCCTCTGCCTGGAATACATTTAAGAAAGTGATGCACTATATCGGCAGCTATCGGATCCTGCTGATTCTCAGTGTGCTGACTGCCTGTGGTGCAGTTGTTCTGTCTCTGTATGCACCGATCCTGTTCGGTGATGCGATAGACTGCATGATCACAGCCGGCAATGTGGACTTTGCGCTGATTGGCAGAATTCTGATTCAAATTCTCATTGTGGTATGCGGCTCCGGCATTCTGACCTGGTCGATGAGTCTGATCAATAACCGAATGACCTATCATGTTGTTCAGGATATCCGTATCGACGCAATTCAGCGGGTGCAGAATCTGCCCCTTTCCTATCTTGATACGCACAGTACTGGTGATCTGGAAAGCCGGATGATTGCTGATGTAGATCAGCTGTCCGATGGTCTGCTGCTGGGTTTTTCACAGCTCTTTTCCGGTATTGTCACAATATTTGTCACTCTGATTTTCATGCTTGCCCGTTCCTGGCAGATCACGCTTCTGGTCACGGCACTGACACCGCTGTCATTCTTCGTCGCAAAATTCATTGCGTCTCATTCCTATGAACTGTTTCATCAGCAGTCAAAGATAAGAGGAGAAGAAACGGCTCTGGCAGAAGAGATGATTACTGGCCAGCATGCAGTCCGGGCGTTTGGCTATGAAGATCGGGCCTCAGAACGATTTCGGATGATCAATGACAGCCTGGAGGAATGCGGCTGGAAGGCAGTATTTGTCAGCTCGCTGACCAATCCTTCAACCCGATGCATTAACAGTCTGATCTATGCCTTGGTCGCATTGATCGGGGCTGGTCTGATCACTGTCGGATCACTGACCGTAGGCGGACTGTCAGTTCTTCTCAGTTATGCAAGTCAGTACATGAAGCCATTCAATGACATCAGTGCGGTAATATCTGAACTGCAGAATGCACTTGCCTGCGCCGCAAGAGTATTTGACCTGATTGAGGCGAATCCTGAATCCAAAGACTCCGCTTTTGATCTGGAAACAGAGAATGGGTCCATCACTGCCGAAGGGGTAAGTTTCAGCTATCTGCCGGAAAGACCGCTGCTGAATAAGATCAGCTTCAGTGCGAAAGCCGGAAAACGCATAGCCATTGTCGGCCCCACCGGCTGCGGGAAAACAACATTGATCAATCTGCTGATGAGATTCTATGATGTCAGTGCCGGGGTAATTCAGGCAGATGACAGAGATATCCGTACGATTTCCAGGCATTCATTAAGAAAACGCTATGGCATGGTATTGCAGGATACCTGGCTGAAAAGCGGAACAATCAGAGAGAATATCGCATTCGGCAGACCGGATGCCTCAGAAGAAGAGATTGTCTCTGCGGCAAAACAATCTCACAGTTGGGAATTTATCCGCAGAATGCCTAAGGGACTTGATACTGAAGTAAGCGAAGACAGTCTGAGTCAGGGACAGAAACAGCTGCTGTGCATTGCCCGAGTCATGCTCAGTGTTCCTTCTGTACTGATCCTGGATGAAGCCACCTCTTCGATTGATACCCGCACAGAACTTCAGGTACAGGATGCCTTTGATCGTCTGATGAAGGGCAGAACCAGTTTTGTTGTTGCGCATCGTCTGTCTACAATCAGAAGTGCAGATGAGATCCTGGTTATGAAAGATGGAAATATCATTGAACGCGGCAATCATGATGAGTTGCTGAAGAAGAATGGCTTTTATCATGACCTGTATGAAAGTCAGTTTGCCAGAGCAGATTGAGGCTTAAATACTGAAAGTATTCTGAAACATCCTGAAACAAATTGTGGATAACTCATTTGTCCACAATCTTTTCTTAATATCCCATGGGAAATAGATACCGCAGGAAGGTGTCGGATGATATAATCACTGAGCAGATTGGGGAGCACATGGATATCAGAGAACTGACAAGCGCATCAGAAACCATTGGAATTAAACTGACAGATACGATGCAGGAGCAGCTGCTGCAGTATGCTGCACTGCTGAAGGAATGGAACGATAAGATCAATCTGACAGCGATTACCGAAGAATCAGAAGTACTGGAAAAGCATTTTTATGACTGTCTTCTTGCACTTCGACTGGTCAATCCGGGAGCTGATGCAGCAGATGTAGGAACCGGAGCCGGCTTTCCCGGACTGGTATTTAAGATTGCCTGCCCCGAGATTCGAATGACGCTGATTGAACCGACAGAAAAGAAATGTGTGTTTCTGAGAGAAGTCATCAGTCAGCTGAACCTGAAGGAAGTCACAGTTATCAATGAACGGGCTGAGGACTATGTACAGAAGCATCGGGAATCGTTTGATCTGGTAACTGCAAGAGCGGTCGCTGCGCTGCCTGTACTGGCAGAGCTTTGCATGCCGCTGGTCAGAATGAACGGAACTTTCCTGGCCATGAAGGGCAGCAAAGGAAAAGAAGAGGCCCGGACTGCGCAGGATGCCTGCGGCAAGATGGGATGTGACGGAAAAGACTTTCACCAAGATCATCTCCCAAACGGAGATGAACGCTATAACCTTGTATATATGAAGCACCGGCATACACCGACTCAATATCCGCGCAGCTATGCCAAAATCAAAAAAAAGCCATTGCAGTAAGAGGAGATAATAACAGAAATGCCAAACAGTAAATTCTTTGAATTCCTGAATCACGATAAAACTGGAACGGTTGTTGACATCAGCATTGATAAAATACAGGCATCACGCTATCAGCCGCGTCTGAAGTTTGACGAGATGGCCATGCAGGAACTGACCGACTCGATTATGCAGAATGGACTTATTTCGCCAATTACGGTCAGAGAAGTTGAGGATCACTATGAGATCATTGCCGGTGAACGCAGATTCCGTTCCTGCCAGAAAGCCGGCTTTACGGAAATTCCGTGCTATGTTCTTTCTCCAAGTGAAAATCAAGCGGCAGAGATGGCTCTGGTGGAGAATATCCAGCGAGAGAATCTGACCGCAGTGGAAGAAGCGAAATCCTATGTACAGATCATGCGCCAAGCTGGATTAACCCAGGAGCAGGTTGCTGCGAGAGTGGGAAAGTCACAGTCGGCAGTTGCTAATAAGATTCGTCTCTTGAACCTGCCGGATGAGATTCAGGAAGCAGTCGTGGAAAAGAAGCTGACCGAGCGCCATGCAAGAGCACTTCTTTCTCTGCCGGAAGAGAAGCAGAAATCAGCCTGTCACTATATTATTGACCGCGGTCTGAATGTCAGGCAGTCAGAGGCATATATTGAAAAGCTGTCCGGACCTGCCAAGTCTCATAAAAGGCAGAAAACAAAAGGATTCAGCAGGAATACCCAAATCGGCATTAATTCAGTCAATCAGTGTATCCGGATAATCAAGAAGATGGGCATTGATGTAGTCGAAGAAACGGAAGAGACATTGACGGACGTGCGGATTGTAATCCGCTTTCCGAAATCTTGAGGGATAACTGACCATGGGAAAAATTATTGCAGTTGCAAATCAGAAGGGCGGAGTCGGCAAGACCACTACCGCAATCAATCTGTCGGCAGGCCTGGCCTATGCCGGAAAGAAAGTGCTGCTTGTGGACTTTGATCCGCAGAGCAATGCTACACATGGAATCGGTGCCAATCGCACTGGTTTTGATGAGAACCACAGTGTTTATGAAGTGCTCATGGGGGAAGATTCCGTGGAGCATGACAAAGTCAGTTTAAATATGCCACCGATGGATGTACTTCCGGCAACGATCAATCTGTCTGGTGCAGATGTCGAAATGGCCTCCTCATCCTATAAGATAGGAAGAGAGAATCTTTTGAAGTCCAAACTGGATGCGGTAAGTCCGCGGTATGACTACATCATCATTGACTGTCCACCGTCGCTCGGTTTACTGAATACCAATGCACTGACTGCGGCAGATTCAGTCATGATTCCGGTACAGTGTGAATACTTCGCACTGGAAGGACTGACCCAGCTTCTGTCAACGATTCGACTTGTTCAGAAACTCTGGAATCCATCGCTTTCGATTGAGGGCGTTCTTCTGACCATGTTTGATGTGCGTACCAAGCTTTCTGTTGAAGTGCAACAGGAAGTCAGAAAGTATTTCAAGGAGAAGGTATATCGCTGCTACATTCCGCGCAATGTGCGTCTGAGTGAAGCTCCGTCACGTGAGGTCTCCATCTTTGAATATGATACAAAGTCAGAAGGCGCAAGAGCTTATGCCGCACTTTGCAAAGAGGTCATTGCGCAGAACGAAAGGGAAGTGAAGAGCAATGGCTGAAAAGAAGCAGCACGGTCTTGGCAAGGGACTGGATTCGATTTTTGGCTCTAATGTAGAGCAGTTCCTTGATGATATCCAGAACAACAATCAAGATGCACCAGGCAGAAGAGAAGTAGAAATCCCCGTTAAGGAAATCCGTCCGAATCCTTATCAGCCGCGCAAAGAGTTTGAACCTAAGGCACTGAACGAACTTGCTGATTCCATTCGCCAGCACGGTATTTTTACTCCGCTTCTGGTCAGAAAGAGTGTCAGCGGCTATGATCTGATTACCGGTGAACGAAGACTGCGTGCCGCAAAGATTGCAGGACTGAAGACAGTGCCTGCAATCTCTGTAGAATTCACAGATGAGCAGATGATGGAAATCTCTCTTCTGGAGAATATTCAGAGAGAAGATCTGAATCCAATTGAAGAAGCAGCTGCTTATGAATCGCTGGTTAAGCGTCTTGGCTATACACAGGAAAAACTTGCACAGAGAGTCGGCAAGTCAAGAGAGTACTGCGCCAACATGCTGAGACTTCTGAAACTGCCGCAGGATGTGCAGGAAATGGTCACCGACAGGAAGCTGACGATGGGACATGTCAGACCATTACTGGCACTGAAAGATGAAGATCAGATGTTTGAGGCTGCTCAGCATATCATAGAGAACAAGATGTCTGTCCGTGAAGTAGAAGCCTATATCAAGCAGATTGCAGGCGAATCAGGAAAGAATAAAAAGAAGAAGGAAATCAGAGCCAAGGATCCGATGATCCGTGATCTGGAACATCGCATAGAAGAAAAACTAGGAACCGAAGTTGAAATAAAATCCAAAAAGATAACAATTTCGTTCCATGACACAAAAGACCTGAATCGAATTCTTGAAGTGCTCGATTTGATTGAAATATCTGAAGCAGATAAATAACAGATAATCAGCTGCTGTCTGCAGATATTCACAGCAGGAAGATCAAAGCCCTTTGAAAAGGGCTTTTTTCAATATAGATAATATACAGGAAGTATGTTTATCTGAAGGTATTCAGATACAGTGCAGTCTCTGATAAACACCATTGAAGTCCGTCAAAATAATGAGTCATGGGTTCAGTATGCCAATATCATATGTTCAGGCAAAAAAAGTCTGTCACCAACTGAGAAACATAAGCTTGAAGGATAAAAGAAAAGAAGCTCAGAGAACTTCTCTGAGCGTTTGCTGCAGGATGTATGTGATCCGTGTCAGTTCAGAATTTTCAATAAGTTCAGACAGATAGAATCCGCAATGCTCAGTTTTTCTTCAAAGCGGCTCAGAGCACTATCGACTTCCATGAAATAATCATAGATCTCACCTTTGATGCTGATTGCATAGTGAACTTCACCGGGGATGCTGTCGCTGTTTGCCGGATCAACAGTACCAAGTGATCCGGTGACGCCAATGCCGATATCCGCATGGAATGAATCTCTGCAGGCAGACGCCATTGCGATCGCCGTTTCAGAGGAATAGACGCCGAACTGCTTAATCACAGATGCATCAACACCAGCTGCTATTTTAGCTTCATTGCTGTATGTTACATCAGACCCAGGAAAGACAGCAGAGGATCCGGCAGTATCAGTAATCAATGAGGCGACCTGACCAGAGGTACAGCTCTCCATCAGTGTAATTGTGATATTCCTGCGTATCAGGAGTTCAGATAACTCCTTGAAATGTTCGTGAACCAGGTCTGAAAGTCCTTCAGAGTGATTATCTGCATAGTCCTGCGTCCTGCAGGCGGTTAAGGGAATAAATGACATGATGCTGCTTAACATAGTCAGGTATTTATTCATGGCAGCTCCTTATATTGAATATACAATTCATATCCTGGAATAGATCTGTATCAGAATTATAACATCGGCCATTGAAGCAGAAGGAGTTCAGTAAAGCGGATTTGAAACTGTCCTGATTTCCAGAATGCAGATTCTGATGCTCGATAATGAATAAGGTATGCGCCGCAATTGCAATGGAATTAACTTCAAAGAAGGAATAACGAGATGTTTGCTAGACAAATACACGAATCCGTTTGTTTCAATGAGCCCTAATTCGTTATAATATGAGCTAGTGGCAGCGAAGCTGACAGAGAGGCTGATATGGACGACAGGACCTGGAAGATCACATGGGTAATTGCCGCCTTGGGACTTCTATCGGGATTCATCAGCTGGCGTTTTGCGACAGGCTATGCCCTGGGTGCAGCAGTTGCAGTACTCCTGTATAAGAGAAATGAAGGATACTGGAATGAAGTTGTTGATATGGGCAATGCCAGAAAGGGAACTGGATTCACACATTTTCTGGTGAATTACGGTCTCATGGCAGGAGCCCTGATTCTATGTGCAAAGATGCCGCAGTACTTCAATATATTCGCCTGTGCAATCGGACAGATGCTGATAAAGATCAGTGTGATGGCAGGTGAGCTGATTCAGGGAAAGGAGCATCGTTCATGACCATCACGATACAGTCAGATGTCTTCACGATTATTGGTGAGACTCTGGTACTTGGAATCCTGATTGTTCTGCTCAGCAAAAAAATCGATAAGCTGGATCCATTTGAAAAGCCCAGGGGAATCATTCTCCCGGTCATCCTGGGTGTAGAAAAAGTATATGAGGATGTAAAGCACAATGTCGGAAGCAGGATGGCCGAGACATTCACTCCCTATATTCTCTCAATTACCATTTATATTTTCTGTTCCAATATCATTTCGATGATCGGTATCAGTTCCCCGACGGCAAATCTCAGCGTTACGCTGCTGCTGTCAATCATTACCTGGGTGCTGATCCAGATTACCGAATTTTCCTACAGCGGAGTGAAGGGGTACTTCCATCAGTTTATCGAACCAATGCCGCTGCTGCTGCCAATGAATATCATTGAAAAGTTCACGATGATTCTGTCACTCTCAGTCCGTCTGTTTGGCAACATGCTGTGCGGATCAATCATGATGTCTCTGATCTATTCGTTCTGTTCGTTTCTATCCGGCGGCATCGCTTCCTGGTTTGGCGCATCCGGCAATATATTTAATTTCCTGGCACCGGTAATCACCCCGCTGCTGCATGCATACTTTGACTGCTTCTCATCGTTTATTCAGACACTCGTATTTGTAACACTGACAATGGTTCTCGTCGGGAACGATATTCCCGAGGAAATAAAGAAAGTCTAAGAGGAGGACAGATTACATGGATATCAATAAGGGTTTAATCGCTATCGGTGCAGGTCTTGCAGTTATGACCGGCATGATGACAGGTATGGGCGAAGGCACCTGCGCGGCTCACGCCTGCGATGCAATTGGCAAGAATCCGGAAGCAGAAGGAAAGATCCGCAGCACGATGATTCTTGGCATTGCGCTTTCTGAGACCTGTGCAATTTATGGTCTGCTTATTTCCATTCTGCTGATGTTTGTCTACTGATAAGGTGGCGCAGAGATGATTAATGTCGATATCGCCGGACAGCTTATCCCAAACTGGGTGACGATGATCACACAGCTCTGCAGCACTCTGGTTCTGTTTCTGCTGGTCAAGAAGTTCTTATGGAAATCTATTAAGAACTGGCTTGGCAAACGCTCCGACAAGATGCAGCAGGATCTTGGCGATGCGGAACTGGCAAAGCAGGACGCTTTAAGTGACCGCAAAGAAGCTTCTCTTCAGCTGAATCAGGCTGCTGTGAAATCCAGCGACATGGTCAAGGCAGCTGAGAATGCAGCCAGGATACAGAAAGAAGCCATTCTGGCTCAGGCCAGCAGGGAAGCTGATGCAGAACGCGCCAAGGCTCATGAACAGATCGAAGCGGAACGTCTTGCCATGTACCGTGACATGCAGAAAGAAATGGTCAATGTGGCAATGGATGCGGCCGGCAGACTGATCGGCGAGAAAAACGGTGAGGATATGGACCGTCAGGCGATCGATGCGTTTGTAAAGGAAGCGTCCGGCAATGACGAATGAAGCGGCAGAGCGTTATGCCAGAGGACTGTTTGAACTGGCCAGAGAAAACCAGACGGTTGAAGCGAAGAAGGAAGAGTGTGAAGGGCTTCTGAAGGTTCTTCAGGACAGCGATGATTTTCTGCTGTTTCTGAAAGCGGTCAAAGTGACTGCAGAAGAAAAGAAGAACATGATCTGCACGGTCTTCAAAGATACGCTTGACCAGGATATGATTCATTTTCTGGAACTGCTTGTGGATAAGGATCGCATATATTACTTAAAGGAAATGCTGCAGAGATTCATCGGCATTGCCGAAGAATACATGGGCATCAGGCATGCCTTTGTGGATTCTGCCAGAAAGCTCAGTGCTGAAGATATGCATCGCATCAGGACTGCACTGGAGAAGAAGTACGGTTCCAAGATAACGCTTGAGAACCGGGTTGATCCAAAGGTCATTGCCGGCATCAAAGTTACGGTTGGCAACAATGTAACAGATGTCACAATGAAGAGCCGGATCAGCGATATGAAAGAGAAACTATTGAAAGGAGGCCTGGCATGAAACAGATCAGACCGGAAGAAATCAGTTCCCTGATCAGAGATCAGATCAAGAACTATGATCAGAAGATTCATTCCGACGATGTCGGATATGTCATTTCTGTCGGTGATGGAATTGCCATGGTTCAGGGCATTGATAAGGCAATGTCCTCAGAACTGCTCCAGTTCCCCAATGGCGTCATGGGAATGGTGCTGAATCTGGAAGAGGACCATATCGGTGCTGTACTGCTTGGCAATGATGCACTGATTAAAGAAGGCGGTGAAGTACGCCGTACCGGAAAGATTGTCGAAGTTCCGGTTGGCGATGCAATGCTTGGCAGAGTCGTCAATTCCCTTGGTCAGCCGATAGACGGCAAAGGGGAAATTGTCACTGATAAAAGCCGTGCAATCGAGCGTGTTGCGCCAGGTGTCATGACCAGAAAATCGGTATGCGAGCCGCTGATGACAGGTCTTAAGGTCATTGACTCCATGATACCGATCGGCAGAGGTCAGCGCGAGCTGATCATCGGCGACCGTGAGACAGGCAAGACAGCCATCGCAGTTGATACCATCATCAATCAGAAGGATACCGGTGTGTACTGTATCTATGTCGCAATCGGTCAGAAGGAAAGCACCGTTGCCCGCATGGTTCAGAAACTTCGTGAATCCGGCGCAATGAAATATACCACAGTGGTGAATGCGTCCGCTTCCGAATCAGCGCCGCTGCAGTACATTGCACCATATGCCGGCTGTGCCATCGGTGAAGAGTGGATGGAGCAGGGCAGAAGTGTGCTGATTGTCTATGACGATCTTTCCAAGCATGCTGTTGCATACAGAACAATGTCACTGCTTCTGAAGCGTCCGCCGGGACGTGAAGCATATCCGGGCGATGTCTTCTATCTTCATTCCCGTCTGCTGGAGCGGGCAGCCAAGCTGTCTGACAAGCTTGGCGGAGGTTCTCTTACAGCACTTCCGATTATTGAAACACAGGCTGGTGATATCTCGGCTTATATTCCAACGAACGTGATTTCCATTACAGACGGTCAGATCTTTCTGCAGACCGATCTCTTCAATGCCGGTGTCCGTCCGGCCGTGGACTCTGGACTTTCAGTGTCCCGTGTTGGCTCAGCGGCACAGACCAAGGCAATGAAGAAGGTGTCCTCCTCTTTAAAGCTGGATCTGGCACAGTATCATGAAATGCTGTCTTTTGCGCAGTTCGGATCGGATCTGGATGCGGCAACCAAGAAGATCATTGATCATGGCGCAAGAGTAGAAGAACTGCTCAAGCAGCCGCAGTATTCTCCGCTGGCAATGGAAGATCAGGTGATTCAGCTGTTCTCAGCAAAATATGGCTATGTGGATCTTGTAGATACCTCCAAAGTCGCAGATTATGAGAAGACCATGGTCATGAACATGCATGCTAATCATGCAGATCTGGTAAACGAGATCAGAGATCAGAAAGATATTTCCGATGAACTGCTTGAGAAACTGAAAGCAGCCGTTGAAACTGAAACCACGAATTACAATCTAGCCACTGGAGCTCAGGTATGAGTCAGTCCAGGCAGGCACTCCGGTCCCGCATTAAATCAGTCGATTCCACCCGCAAGATAACCAAGGCGATGGAAATGATTGCCAATGCGAAGCTGTTCAAACAGCGTTCCCGGATGGAGGCCAATCGTGCATATGCCCAGCGCCTGCAGGACACCGTCAATGAGATTGTGTGGTCCAATCAGGATGCTGAGTCCATCTTCCTGCCAAAGAAGATCGAAGGGGACAGTACTTATACGATCGTCTTCTGCTCAGACCTGGGTCTGTGCGGCGGCTATAATCAGAATATTCTGAAGTATGCTGCAGAACATCTGAATCAGGAGGATCCAATCGTACTGATCGGCACCTCTCTGTTCAGAGAAATACAGGATAAGGGATTCAGGCTGAAGAATGACAGACCGATCTCTTCTGATAAAATCTCCTTTCTGCAGCTGAAGGAATATGTAGCTGAAGGAACCAGAATGTTCGAGAATGGCGAAGTCAGTCGGGTACAGATGCTCTACACCCGCTTCGTCAACACGATGACATTCCGGCCGGAGACAGATGTGCTGCTTCCATGCACACCGAAGGATCTGGCTGATCAGGAATCGGCAGATGGCAAAGAGAAAATTGAAACACTGTTTGAACCGAATCCGGAAACGATTCTGAACAAACTGATTCCGATGATGATTGAAGATGTGGCCTATGCCGACTGGATGGAATCCACAACCGCAGAGCAGGGCAGCCGCAGAGTTGCCATGAAGACTGCTACCGATAACGCAGACAGCCTCAGTGAGGATCTGCGACTGGATTACAACAAGGCAAGACAGGCAGCTATCACACAGGAGATCACCGAAATTGTCGGCGGTTCCAGTGCGGTATAGGAGAAGGGAGCGAGCATATGAGTGAGACAGGAAAAATCGTACAGGTCATCGGACCTGTCGTAGATATCCGGTTTACACCGGACAGTCTTCCGGCTATCCGCAATGCAATTCATATCCAGCTGGATGATGAAAAGCAAATGACTGTTGAAGTTGCTCAGCACATCGGTGATGATGTGGTGCGCTGCATCGCAATGTCATCTACGGACGGACTGGTCCGCGGCATGGAGTGCAAAGATACCGGAGCACCGATTGAAGTGCCGGTCGGCGATGAAGTGCTTGGACGCATGTTCAACGTACTGGGCGAACCGATTGACGGACTGGGAAAGACAGATGCGGCAAAGTACATGCCGATTCACCGTGAGGCACCGGCATTTGCAGAGCAGCAGACATCTTCAGAAATTCTGGAAACAGGCATCAAGGTGCTGGATCTTCTGTGTCCTTATGCCAAGGGCGGCAAGGTCGGACTTTTCGGCGGTGCCGGTGTAGGCAAGACCGTCCTGATGCAGGAATTGATTCATAATATTGCCATTGAGCACGGCGGCAGATCTGTCGTTGCCGGTGTTGGGGAAAGAACCCGTGAAGGCAATGACATGTATGGCGAAATGCAGGAGTCCGGAGTACTGAAGAATACCGTTCTCTGCTATGGACAGATGAATGAATCACCAGGCGCAAGAATGAGAGTTGCACTGTCAGCTCTGACAATGGCAGAATACTTCCGTGATGAAGAACATCAGGATGTGCTTCTGTTCATAGATAACATCTTCCGTTTCACCCAGGCAGGTTCCGAAGTATCCGCTCTGCTTGGCCGTATGCCAAGTGCCGTAGGCTATCAACCTACCCTGGCTACGGAAATGGGCCAGCTGCAGGAGCGTATTACTTCCACATCCAACGGATCCATTACTTCTGTTGAATGTGTCTATGTTCCGGCCGACGATCTGACTGACCCGGCTCCGGCAACAACCTTCTCACATCTGGATGCCAAAACCGTTCTGGATCGCGGCATTGCCGCATTGGGCATCTATCCGGCTGTTGATCCGCTGGCATCTTCTTCCCGTATGCTGGATCCGCTAGTAATCGGAGAAGAACATTATGAAACTGCCCGCCGCGTACAGCAGCTTCTGCAGAGATACAAGGAACTGCAGGATATCATTGCAATCCTTGGTATGGATGAACTAGGTGAGGAAGACCGCAGGACGGTTGCCCGCGCCCGCCGTATCCGCAACTTCCTTTCACAGCCGTTCAGCGTAGCTGAACAGTTCTCCGGACTGAAGGGCATCTATGTTCCGGTCAAGGAAACAATCAGAAGCTTCCGGGAAATCCTTGATGGAAAATATGATGATCTGCCGGAGCAGGCATTCCTCAGTGTTGGCACTGTAGAAGATGTCGTCAAGAAGGCTGAGACTCTGAAATGAGCACGATCCACTGCCGTATCGTTACCCCGGAAGGCGTGTACAAGGAGATGGATGCGTCCATCATCAACATTGAATCAGAGGATGGACAGCAGGGAATTCTGCCGGAACATATGCCTCTTGTGACAATGCTGAAGATCGGCAGACTCTCTACCGAGGAGAAGGAAGGCCGGATGGATTATGCCATTGCCGGCGGGCTGTTCTACTTCCGCGACAATCAGGCAGATATTCTTACCGACGCAATTGAATCCAAGGATGAAATTGATGAAGCTCGTGCTGAAGCTGCCAGACAGCGGGCAGAAAAACGCATCAATTCCAATGATGAGAATTATGATCTGAAGCGTGCACAGATCGCGCTGCAGAAAGCTGTCAATCGAATCAATGTAAAAGCGAAATAATCAGAATAGAGCGATCCCAGGGGTGGACCGCTCTTTTTATTGCATTGTATATACCAGGATAAACGGAATCAATAATGACAGAAAAGAATATGCTGGAGCAGAAAAATGGATTCAGTCGAAAGAGATCACTGAATCCATTCTTCATCATAATCGAACAGAGAAAACTCCGATCGCTGTCAGATGGCTGTTTCTGCAAGCTGAGCTTCTTGAGTGCTGAGCCAGCTGTAAAGCCGTGATTCATAGCATGCCAGAGTAACCGGCAGATCGATGTCTTCAGTTCCCTGTGGAACAAAGGCATATTCAATTCCTTCAATCGCAGAAGTTTCAAGCCGGTCATAAAGGCCGGATACACCAGTCATATCAACCAATACTTCGCCGCTGTTCTCATCCGCAATGATCTGTACATCACGAAGTGTTTCATCACTGGCGATGCCCATAACCGAGACGATATCGGCTCCGGCATCAAAGGCAAGCTTGGCATTGAGAACGTCTTCTCCAGTAATCTTTAAATCTGCCATGATCTTTGCGCCAGGATACTGAGCTTTGATTCTGCGCAGTGCGTTTATATCATTCAGAAGCATCCAGGCGCATCCGACATTGATAATGCATGTGCTTCCGGAGCTGATGCTGCTGCGGCACTGGTAATCATATATTTTAACTGTTTTCATATAGAAACCTCCTTCAGGTTTTTCATGTCATAAGCGGTTTTTAGATTTGAATCGAGAGTATCAGTGATAATCTGATCAAAATCTGAAAATTTGGCATATTGGTAATGGCTGTAGGCAGAGAACTTGGAACTGTCACTGAGCAGAATCTTCGTATCAGTTCGACTCATGACGGTGACATCAATCGGGCGTTCATCAGTACTGACAGTCGCTGGTCCGTCACATCCCATGCAGCCATCCATACCCATGAATGCGATATCGAAATAGATTCCGGAAACCTGCCGTACTGCATCATCGCCACAGGTGCGTCTGCCTGTTCTCAGATACTCGCCGCCCAGAACTATAATCTTTGAACGTCCGCCGGCGAGAGTCTGAATCATATCAAGTGAGTTGGTCACAACCGTGATGTTCTTTCTGAGCACCAGCAGCTTGCCAAGATAAAGGGCTGTGCTGGATGCAGAGAAATAAATCACCATGTCATCTTTGACCAAGTCGAACGCAGCTTCTGAGATTGCTTTTTTTGCATCGGTATTCTCCCGTATGCGAAGTTCCATGGGAGACTCGGCACCGCTCAGTCTTAGAGATGCTGATCCGCGGCTGCGGTACAGGAATCCTTTCTCTTCCAGAAAAGAGAGATCTCCGCGAATTGTTTCCGGTGTGACATTCAAGGTGCGAGCCAGATCTGTAACTCGGACACGATCCTGTCTTAGAATAATTCTGCGAATTTCTTCACGGCGCTTATCGCTGTTCCTGCTCATAGCATCCTCCTGACAGTTCTCATCATAATAGAAACAAAATTAACATCAATAAAATTATATAAAGTTTTTGAAACAGAAGCTAAAATTCGTTTAACAAAAGAATATATTCTTCTTTTATTGGTGTAACAAAAGAATAATCAAAAATCAAATATTTCCGTATTACTCTTCCTTAACAAAAAAATACAGCAGATTTTCCATTCTCAGTTCAGAATGCAATGTGTTAACATGAAGCTGAGAGTTTCAAACTAGAGACAGGATGGTATTTCTATCATGAAATTGAATGTAAAACGAACAGTGCTGGTTGGATTTGCGTTTCTTTCCATATCTGCATTCTGGCAGATGTACAACAATGTAATTCCGCTGATGCTTACCAATACGTTTAAGATGAACGAAACCTGGTCAGGAGTCATTATGGCCGCCGATAATGTGCTGGCACTGTTTCTTCTGCCGCTGTTTGGCTCATTGTCCGACCGGTGCAAATCACC
>SABF01000146.1 GCA_009929095.1 Erysipelotrichia bacterium | reverse complement strand
CCGCAATAGACTGTGTTGTGCCAAATGTTCTGATTTCGGTTTTGCCGATTTTGAAGGAAGAATTCCGCCGGATACGGTGAATATTGATATCCTTCAATCCTGCTTTCTTGGCATTGCGTTCAAACATCTTGGCTGTCAGCGGTGCCGTAAATACCGGCGCTTCCGGTATCTCTTTCAGCAGGTTGCACAGCGAACCCATCACGTCATCATGGCCATGGGTGATAAAAATGCCTTTGATCCTTTTCCTGTTTTCCACCAGATAATGAAAGTCAGGAATCACCATTTCGATTCCCAGCTGTTCATCCTCAGGGTATTTCATGCCGCATTCAATGACATAAATATCATCATTATTCTCAACGACATACATGTTTTTGCCGTCTTCATCAAGACCGCCCAATGCAAATATACGTACTTTACTCATATTAATATGATCCTCCGAACTGCCTATTTCTTCTTTTTATAGTATACGCCTGAATTATTCTCTGCGGCAACCGCAGAGCACACGCAATCATCACAAACGCACTGTGTAAGCGCTTCATTTTTGAATCTTTTGATCCTGGACCGCAATTCCATCAAGAGTATAGGATTTTACATCTGTTATTTTCACCGGAATGATGTCGCCCTCTGATATTCCATTGCCTGTAAAATTGACCAGTTTGTTTTCCTCGCTGTACCCGCAGAGTACAGCCGGATCATTTTTAGATGGTCCATCGCACAGTACGCTCACAACCCGATCTGCGTATGCATCGTTGTTCTTCTTTGCATATCCGGTCAGTTTCTCATTCAGAATTCGCAGACGTTCCTTCTTGACAAAGGACGGTATATCATCCTTCATTTCGGCTGCCGGAGTTCCCTTGCGCGGACTGTAGACAAAGGCAAACGCGGAATCAAACTGACAGGTATCTACCAGTCTCAGTGTTTCTTCAAACTGCGCATCTGTTTCATTCGGAAATCCGACAATCAGATCAGTGGTCAGAGTAATGTCAGGTATTTTAGCCTTCATATCATTCACCAGCTGAATATACCGCTGACTGGTATAGCCTCGATTCATCCGCTTCAGGATTTCATCAGAACCGCTCTGGACCGGCAGATGCAGTGACTTCATGATATTTGGGTACTTCTGCATGACATCAATTGTTGACGCGCTGTAATCTCTTGGATGAGAGGTATAGAAGCGGATTCGCTCAATACCGGTATCGGCCGCTGCCGCCAGCAGATCGGTAAAGCCATCCTCCATGCCGATATCTTTTCCGTAGGCATTGACATTCTGACCAAGCAGCTGCACTTCTCTGCCGCCGCCATTTCGGAATCTGACAATCTCACTGATAATATCCGGCATCTGGCGGCTGCGCTGCTTTCCTCTGGTATAGGGAACAATGCAGTATGTGCAGAACTTATCACAGCCATACATGATATTGACAAATGCCTTGTACTTCCTGCTGCGCTCTTCCGGCATGCCTTCAATGACACTGCCTTCCTCAGAGCAGACTTCGACCGTTCTCTGATGCCTGAGTGCCCTGCTTAAAAGCATAGGCAGATGATCCAGGTTATGCGTGCCAAAAATCAGATCCACCTGAGGATAGTGATCCAGAAGATTCTGCACAACAGATTCTTCCTGAGCCATGCAGCCGCACAGTGCAATGATCTTGTCCGGATTCTGCTGCTTCAGTTTTTTCAGACTGCCGATTTCACCAAGAACATGCTGCTCAGCAGTATGCCGTATCGCACAGGTGTTGAAGATCAGAAAATCTGCCGATTCCATATCCGATGTGCGCTGAAAACCCATCTCTCTCAGAATGCCGGCAATGGTTTCTCCATCTCTCACATTGGCCTGACAGCCATAAGTACGTATGCAGGCAGTCAATCCATCACCCAGATGAGCATATTCAGCAGACATCTGAAACTGTTTCTGCACTGCCTGCACATGCAGATCACGTTTAGCTTCCTGACGATGATCCGGGAGAATGAATGTATTTTTCTTGTTTGTCATGTTGTTATTTATATCACACCATTTCACATCAAGTCAGAAAAAAGCCGGCACTCGATTTACAGCCGACTTTCTTCAACATTCTCAATGAGAAATTATTTCTCAGAAATTGCGCTGACCGGGCATGTACCGATGCAGGTCTGGCAGTCAATGCATACAGACTCATCGCACTGAGACTTTCCTTCGTCGTCCAGAGAAAGAGCTGTAACTGGGCAGACACCTACACAGGCGCCGCAGCCAATGCATGTATCCTTATCAACTGTAACTGGCATGATGTATTCCTCCTTGCGGAAATATCTTATCATCATTTTTTGACGCGTTCAATGACCATGACTTTGGTGTTTCTTCCTGTGAGCTATTTATTCTGTGAATCATTTCCTGTTATTATCGCTGGATTCAGCATTCTGTTCTGGCTGTTTCATCAGTTTTTCGGCTGTTTCCAGCTGAGTTTCCAGGTCAACCATTGTTTCATGTGAAATGTGTGAGTGCAGATTCGGAAATGCCTTCAGCATGCGCCGCAGAACAGACGACTTTCTGGATGTTTCCAGCTGAAGTTCTATCTGCAGCTGCTGAATTTTCAATGCGGCTTCCTCTTTGCGATTCTTCAGATCTTCATTGTATACACTGACATTTTCAGAAATATCATGCCGCATACTGGAGAGATCCGTTCTGAGTGCCGATGCCATGTCATGCAGGTCCTCTTTTGCCAGACTTGCCTGCACTGCAGTTTCCGTCAGTTTTTCACCTGCTTTGACTGCCGATGTTCCAATCCGATCTGTCATACGATCCGATACCGTGCGCATCGACTGTTTGAGCCGGTCAATTTCCTGCAGTTTCCGGTTCAGACCAACAATTGTGGACACGGTGATAACCAGATCCGCAAAGTAGATGATATACAGCACCAGCATGATGATCCAGCCATACTTCTGAGGAACACCGAAACTGGAAATCTCTGATACTGTCGGATAGAGAATGCCAAAGACAATAACACAGGCAGCTCCCCAGAGAAGACAGAATCGAAGACAGATATAGCCATGCAGATTAAACGGTTCATTCGAATAATCCCACCAGCGCATGTGAAACAGTCTGTCAAGAAGCCAGCCGGCAAATAATTCTATGGCACTGCAGAAAATCGCTCCTCCGGCAAACAGCATAACAATGCCGGTATGCTCGATGGCACCAGATGGATTGAGACTTTTCAGAACCATCAGAAATCCGACAACTCCAAATCCATATACCGGACATACCGGTCCATTCAGGAATCCGCGATTGACTATTTTACCCTTGCATACTGCATGATAAACCACTTCCAAAACCCAGCCGAGAAACGAATAGATCAGAAAGTCAGAACAGATTTCATAGTAAGTCAGTCCGAATAACATGTGCATGCCCCTTTTATTAAACGTAATTATCCATCAGCCGGCGCATGATCTCAACCTGCTGTGTCATAATTGCTATATGAAACATCAAAAATTTCTGGCCGCTCTTTGCCTCTGCCTGCTGACCGGATGTACAAATCTGAATTTGTTTTCCGCACCTGCCAGTCCTTCTGCAGACAGCGGATTTCATCTGTCTGCGGTACCTGCTTACACAGACAATCCCTATGCAGTAATCAATCAGAATATCCCTTTCTTTGATTCCTCTGAACAGAAGGAAGCTTCCTTCGAAACGTATTCCGCTCTGGATAGTCTGGGAAGATGCGGCGCCGCTTACGCTGATCTCACCCGCGATGATATGCCATCCGAAAAACGCGGATCAATTGGCATGATCAAGCCGTCCGGCTGGCATACAATCCGCTACGATGCGCTGATTCCTGATGGGAAGTATCTGTACAATCGATGCCATCTCATTGCTTTCCAGCTGACGGGGCAGAATGACAACCCGCTGAATCTGATCACCGGAACCCGGTACATGAATACAGCAGGTATGGAGCCGTTTGAAAACCAGGCAGCTTCCTATCTTCGGAAAACCGGCAATCACTTGCTGTATCGTATAACGCCTGTCTTTGAAGGAAACAACCTGGTATGCAGCGGAGTGCTGATGGAAGCGAAATCAGTAGAAGATGACGGACTCGAATTCTGTGTCTACTGCTACAATGTTCAGCCCGGAATCATCATTGACTATTCTGACGGCTCCAGCCGTGCAGAGTAAATATCATCATTATACTTTGCCAGATTTTTCTCTCTGCTGTCTGATAAATCTTGCCGCAGCCTCTTTTTCCCCGGCGGTTGCTTCGGCATCCGGCTCTTCATCGCGATAATTCAGCACCACCTGAGGGAATGGAATATTGACATTGTACTTCTTGAAGATCAGGAATATTTCACGATTCAAATCTCTGGTAACCTGAATACGATCCTGTTCACTGCACTCTGCCATAATTCGCAGATTGACACTTGATTCTGCCAGTTTCGTCACACCTTTGTAATATGGGCCTGCCACAATTGCCGGGATTCTTTCATGAATCAGCGGCAGTTCTTCCTTCAGTACCGTCTCTACATGCTCTAGGGATTCATTATAATCAACACCGACATCAACAATGGCATAGGAATACTGCTTTGTCATATTGACCACACTGGCAATCGTGGAATTGTTAAAAATACGGATATCATTGATGACACTTCTGATTTTAGTTGTGCGAATGCCGATTTCCACAACTTCCCCGCGCCATCCATCTATCGTGACAATATCGCCAACCCGGAAAGCACCTTCGAATACAATGGAAATACCAGCAAGAATATCATTCATTAGTGCAATACCGT
>SABF01000145.1 GCA_009929095.1 Erysipelotrichia bacterium | reverse complement strand
TGATAAACTGCTGGATCAGATTTTGAAAACAAAATAATACTTAGGTACAGAAATCTATATAAATGATAAAGATTTCAAAACAGTTTAGAGAAACCGCGCACAAAAAAAACTATTAAAAAGCTTGACATTGTATTAATCTGCCAAGCTTTATATTAAAATCAGTTAAATTTTACTGTTTACCGGCATCCGCCAGTTTCTGAAGATCTGATTCCTGCATAAACCCAACAGCCTGTTTAGCAAGTGTGCCATTTTTGAATACAATCAGTGTTGGAATGGACATAATGCCATACATGGATGCGATCTCAGGATTGCTGTCAACATTAACTTTGACAAATTTTACATCCGGATTGGATTCGGAAATCTTCTCAACCAGCGGTCCAACCATTTTGCATGGTCCGCACCATTCTGCAAAGAAATCTGCGAATACTGTTGTGTTTGAAGAAAGAATTGCTTCATAATCTGCTTTTGATTTAATAAGTTCTACCATAGCTGTTATCCTCCGCAGATATTATTACACAGCACTGATTCTGCTCCAATTGATATGCTCAGAGTTTAGCTGCTGCTGCTTTGTCGAGTACAACTGTTACATCATTGTGATTCTGCAGTACAGAAGCTGGGCAGTCTGTTGAAATCGGTCCCTTGATCATTCCATATACAGCCGCCGCCTTGTTTTCGCCAGTCGCAATAACAATGATGCGTGATGCCTTCATAATCGTACCAAGACCCATGGTGATTGACTTAGTCGGAACATTGTCAATATTGCCTTCAAAGAAACGAGCATTGTCCTTGCGTGTCTGTTCTGTCAGATCCATCAGATGTGTCGGACTGTCAAACGGTGTTCCCGGCTCATTAAAGCCAATATGTCCATCTGCACCAATGCCGAGTACCTGCAGATCTACAGTATGACCTTCCATGGACTCTTCATATTTAACACACTCTGCTTCTTCATCTTCAGCATCGCCAACCGGAATATGGATGTTTTCTTCCGGAACATCAAGGCCGAAAAACAGATTATCGTGCATGAATGTGTAATAGCTCTGATCATGGCTGCGCGGCAGTCCAACATACTCATCAAGATTCCATGTGAGTACATTTTTGTATGAAGTACCCTCTGATGTGTGATCTGCAATCATCTTCTTGTACAAACCAATTGGACTTGACCCAGTAGCCAAACCAAGTACTGGATGATCCTTTTTGGTAACAGTTTCCTTCATGATCTTAAATGCTTCGCGGCTCACTTCGTCATAGTTATCCGCAATAATGATATTGAACATAGTATTCTGGTTTTCCCTCCATCTTTCTGTTTCATATTTAGTTTACCACACCGGCGATATCCGGAACCGCTTTCAGAGTACTTTTATAGAATACTCTGTATGCCAGATATCACCAGCTTTCAGAAGAATTGTTCCTTCACGCTGTTCAAACGGAACTTCTGTTTTTTCAGTATCTCCATGGGAATGCCAAGGTTCAATGCATATAAACGGGGCGTTTTCTGGACTCCAGAATGCGATCCATTCATATCCCTGATACATTACTTCAGTTCCCTCAATGCCATTTGTCAGTGTTACAGCAGTACTTCTGGGATTTGAAATAATAATTGTACTTTCCAGTCTCTCTCTGTCCAGTGTCAATTCAGTCACACTGTCTGCATTCAGTGAGCCGCTGACAAAAGTCTCCGGTTTATTTAATTTCAGCACGTATTCATTCTGTTTTTCTTCTTCATGCAATGGGCAGCTGAATGCTGGATGCAGTCCAAAATTAAATGGCATGATACGATCATTTTTATTTATGATTGCATAGCTGATCTTCAGAGTGCTTCCAGAAAGCATATATGTAATATCCAGTGAAAACCGAAATGGATACTGAGCAAGTGTTTCTTCACTGTCCTCCAGATGCATAATCAAATGCTTTTCATCATGCTCGATGCAGGTGAAGACACTATGCCTTGCAAAACCGTGATTGCCCATGTGATACACTTTGCCGTCAATGACAATTTCCTTATTCCATGTGGATCCAACCATAGGAAACAGGGTTGGGTTTCTTCCTGCCCAGTACTTCGGATCTCCCTGCCACATATGCTCAGTCATGGTCTTTTTATCTTTAAAACTGATGATCTCTGAAGCTTGTTCTGTTACTTCTGCAATCGCTGATTCTGTTTCCAGACGAAATACTGACATTCTGATCCTCCTTATTTATTCCTTAAGACTTCTTCCAGTCTTGTTCATTATACCATCTGACTTTTGACCATATGGTATAATCTAGATGCATTTATTTGCACATTTCAGCAATGACAGAGAAGACAGAAAAAAAGCAGCCGCAGAAGAAACATAAACTGCGCGTCAAAGCAAGTATTCGACGAGTCAGCAGAAAGACAATGCTGGTTGTTTTAACTGTTGTACTGACGGTCTGTGTGGCTGGCTATCTGGCAGTTCTGATTATTCTGAAAGGACCCTCTCCCACCTTCACTAACCTGGTTGTATCAACAATGATGGAAACAAGACGCGGCGATAAGATTGCCCATATGTTCTTTTCTGATGCAGAACTGACTAGTATTACTGCCCAGAATAATGTCAGTTCTTCCAATACAGTTACTCTCTCGAGTGATGAACCATATTCTATTCCAGATTCTGAGAAAGACAGTATTCAGGTTATTGACATCAGCGGCCCTACCTATCAGGGCAAACTGATGATTGTCCGCGATCCTTCCCGTATCCAGCTTGGCGTCAATACGCTGATGGGTGATTCTGCCGAATCCGGATTTCTGGTAGAGAACTATGTTGCTGCAGAAGGTGCAATTGCCGGTATCAATGCCGGTGGCTTTGATGATCCTAACGGGCAGGGCGATGGTTCGATTCCGCAGGGCGTTGTTGTCAAGGATGGTCAGTTAGCAGCCGGCAGTCCTAATGACTATGGAACTGTAATCGGTTTTAATCAGAACAATCATCTGATTGTCGGTGATATGACCGGTCAGCAGGCTTTAGACTGGGGACTGACTGATGCAGTCACCTTTGGACCAGTGCTGATTGTGAACGGAGAAGCAGTATCCATTACTGGAACCGGCGGCGGCCTGAATCCTAGGACAGTTATCGGTCAGAGAGATGATGGCGCTGTATTGTTGCTTGTAATTGATGGAAGACAGACCAGCAGCCTTGGTGCTTCCTATGAAGACTGCATCAAGATATTCCAGGAAAACAACGCAGTGCAGGCAGCCAATCTTGACGGTGGCAACTCTTCCGCACTGATATATGACGGAAAATATATCAACACAACCGTTTCCATGTATGGTTCAAGGCATCTGCCAACCGCGTTTCTTGTGAAAGGAGGCAACTGAGATGAGCAGCAGGATTAGTTCCGGTCTTGGGATCGGTGTCATTATCGCAGTTGCTGCAGCAGGCATTGGCGGCGGTTACTTCTATGTCAGCCAGGCTCAGAAACAGTTTTCCGAAGAGGAATCAGAAATGCCGGAAAGTGCCATCAGCACTTATCTGGAGAATATACGCACCAGATCCTATGATCAGATTTATCAGGATTCACTGATAATTGCTCCGCACCTGAATTCGGAGTCTGATTATGTGGCCAAGCTTGAGGAAATCTACAGCGGCATCTCGATCAGCAGTATTGAGTATGCACCGGATAATACTGATACCAGCAAGTACCGGCTTTACAGCAATAAAAAGTATCTCTCAACGCTGGATCTGGTGAAGGCATCTGACGGCAGATGGCTGGCATCCACTGAATTCAGCGGCGATCAGAACTATACTGTTGAAGTTCCGACCGGCCTCGGCATCGAGGTAAATGGGCTGCCGGTTGACAGCAGCTATATGACTGCTGAAAATACTGTTGCCAGCAACTTCACTCAGATCACCAATCAGAGCAATGCTCCGCATGTGGATACCTATACATTCAAGAATCTGCTTGGAAAGCCGGAGATCGCCGTAACTGGAAACAGCAGCTATACGACACTTCAGGATGTGCTTTCAGATACACTGTTCATCGGAAAAGTATCGAATGAAGCAGATCTTGCCACACAGTTTACAAATGCGGCAGTGACACTGGCTTCCTATCCAACCAGAGATGGCAGTCTTGGTGACATCGCCAATATATGCATTACCGATTCCGAATTCTATTCCAGACTTTCTTCGCTTCAGAATACATGGTTCTCAGATCACGGCACCTCATCTTTCTCAAACGTCACCGCATCTGATATTATTCAGCAGAGTGATGATACGATGGTTGGCTATGTAACCTTTGATTATTATGCGGCCAATTCAGAAGTGGACAGAACATGGCATGGTGGTTATCAGCTGTCATTCATGAGAGTCAACGGGGCGTGGAAACTGGCTGGTATGGGAATAGACAATGAGCTCAATCCGGCGAAGGAAGCGATTCCTACCCAGAACTGATGCGCCAGATCGTTTCAGCAAAGGCGGCAGAGAGAATAAAACTGTCAGATTGAAGAAAAGTGCAGAAATGCACTTTTCTGCTGGTTGTGCTAGAATCTAGCAGGCAATATTTTAAGAGAGGTAATGATTATCATGAACAAACAGCCAGTCAGAACAAGTATGTCTGACTTTATCAAAACAACAATGGGATCACAGTTTGTTATCCCTGTGTACCAGAGAAACTACACCTGGAATCCAGAAGCTGAAACCAGTCGCTTTATGAGTGACATGGAGGATCTTCTTGCCGGCCGGACCAGAAATCATTTTCTTGGTATTCTGATTTATATGGAATCTGAAATCTCTGCCATGTTCAAGCAGGTGCAGAT
>SABF01000144.1 GCA_009929095.1 Erysipelotrichia bacterium | reverse complement strand
ATGTTACCACATCAGGATTATGGTGCAAGCAGAAATACGAAAAACGCCAAAAAAAATCCGATTCTCTTTGAAAGAAAACCGGATATTTACATTTGAGAAACGTAAGACCTGTTCAGGCCTTTGCTGCTTCTGTCTTCGGCGCTGCTGCTTTGCCGTCATCAGTTGCGCCGCAATGCGGGCATGCATGATGAGGCTGCTTCATTTCACCGCAGACCGGGCACTTGACAAGAGTCGGAGCTGTAAGTTTGTAATGTGTTCTTCTCTTATCTCTTCTTGTCTTTGAGTTTCTTCTCTGCTGTACTGCCATCTGCCTGACACCTCCTACTTTTTCTCTTTGAATTCTTTCAGTTTTGCAAGTCTTGGATCTATTTCCTTGGCCTGTTCACGCTCATAATCCTCTTCACTGATAATCCGCCAGCCTTCGCCATGCGGATACTGATCAGAGTCAGCGTTTGTCACCTGCAGCGGCACTTCCAGCATGATTGCTTCCACAATTGCAGGATACAGCTCGATGACTTCATTGGTAACGACACGGACATCATCCTCTTCAGTCTCAGCAAATACATATGCTTCGTCACAGTCCGTTTCAAATGGATACTCAATTTCTTCGCCGGTAATAGCATCCGGTATCAGCATCATTCCGTCAATATGCATCTCCGCATAGAACCGATTTTCCTCATCGTCGAGGTAACCGGTGCCGCTGACATGTACATCTCGAACGCTGTTGATCCGGGAGTTATCGGCGAATGCGGATGGATCAATGACAACATCTTCATCAAATGATACATTGCACGAAGGTGCTTTTAAGAGGTCTGATCTATTCCACTTCACGATAGAGTCTCCTTTTTCGTTAGCGTGATTCATTATATGCAAAGACGTGATCAAAGTCAATGGCACAAGCAACAGATAATGCGTCTGTTATGCCGTCTTTTCTGAAACGGCATGTTCATCCAGCCATTCCAGGATGGCTTTGAATACTTCCATATAATTCTTTTCGTTCATCGTTTCATGGCGCATATGTGGCCACTGTCTGCTTGACACGTCATGGTATCCGGCATTTTTAAGAGTATTCACTGAATCCCGGATTCCTTCAGTACCGCCGGTACATGGATCGCTGTCACCCGCAAAAATCCAGATTGGCAGATCAGGTCTGGTACAGCGGAAGCGGCTGAGATCATGCATCCTCTGAACACCTGTCAATTCGTCAATGTATCCCTGAACGGTAAATCCAAATCCATCCAGCGGATCTGCAATATATGAATCAACATTCTCTTCGTTGAAGCTCAGCCAATCAACATCAGTGCGAGGATTCTGAATTGTTTTATTGAATGCTCCGGTAACCATGGAGTCCATCATCTTTGAATGACCTTTTCTGCCCTTGAATACAGCAAGGATATTGCCAAGAACGATCCCGGCACCTGCTGCACTCTGATAGTTTGGTGCGCCGGAGAGAATAACACCGTCTACCAGACCATCATGATCCTGCAGAAAACAGCGGGAGATGATTGTACCCATAGAATGCCCAAGCAGATAGTTAGGCACCCCCGGAAATTCTTTTCTTGTCTCACAAATCATTTCAACCGCGCTGTTTACCAGCGTATCCCAGCCGCCTGTTTCGCCAAACCAGCCAAGATCCTCTCTGGCACATGAATCGCCATGCCCCGGAAGATCATAGGTGATCACTCCATAGCCATGATCACTGAGAAATCTACCCAGTTCATCATATCTGGTACGATGTTCTGCCATACCGTGCACTACAGTAACGCAGCCCTTCACGGACTGTTTCGGACGGAAAATGCTCATTGCCAATGTCTGACTCATATTGTTATTTCAACCTCTTCTGTTTTCATTGTATCATTGAGTTCGTAAAACAGAATAGACAGAGGGACAAAAATGACTGTTTGCGGAATCACAGCAGAGTACAACCCATTTCATAGCGGCCATGCGTGGCAGATCAGTGAAGCTCGGCGTCTTTCCGGGTGTGACGTAATGATTTCCGTCATGTCTGGAAACTTCGTACAGCGAGGTGAACCAGCTGTTATCGATAAATGGAAACGGGCAGAAACAGCCTGCAGAAACGGGATTGATCTGGTATTGGAACTACCTTATTACTATGCCGTTCAGAGCGCCGCAAGATTTGCTCACGGGGCAGTGAGCATTCTCAAACTTGCCGGATGTAACTGTATATCCTTCGGCAGTGAATGCGCCAACCTGGAGAATCTTCAGGAAATCGCAGAAACGCCGATCAATCCAGATCATCTGCATCAGTCTATGGATACCGGCATGAGTTTTCCAAGAGCGTACAGTCTTCTGACTTCAGAAATGAGACCAAATGATATTCTGGCTGTAGCTTATCTGAAAGAGATCGTTGGAACTGATATCAGACCAATTGTTATACCAAGAACCACCAGCTACCTGGATACAGAAATCCACGGAAACAATGCCAGCGCTATGGCTGTCCGCACTGCATTGCGAAAAAACCAGCCCATATCCGATGTCACTCCTATGGCAGCCGTGCTGGAGCAGTGCTTTCATCCCTGGATGGAATTATACTGGCCTTATCTCAGGACTATGCTGCTGACTACTTCTCCTGAACGCCTTTCAGAGTTTTTTCTATTCAGCGAAGGCATTGAAAATCATCTGATCGAACACGCAAAGACTGCTGATACCTGGCAGGAATTTCTGAATGGGTGCACCAACTGGCGATATACCTCATCCAGAATCAGAAGAACCGTTCTGTCTGCAATGAATCAGTTTACAAAAAAAGAGGCAGAGCATCTGCCTCAGATCGATTGTCTCAGAGTACTGGCATGCAGCAGCACCGGCCGTAAGTATCTCCATGATATGCGAAAGAATGAATCAGTTCGCTTTGCCAGCAGATTCGCGGCTGTTCCATATCCATGGCGTCAGCTGGAATACCGCACCACGCTGATGTACTCCTCTGTGTTTCCTTCAGACCAGCGCCAGATTCTGCTGGAAAGGGAAATCGGCGGTGCATCAATCATTGAATGATCAGTCAGACCTTCTTGCCAAGCAATTGAAGGTCATCTTTAATCTTAGTTGTTGAAATACCTTCTGTCCGCGGAAAGTATACGACTTTGCAGAGATCGGAAAGATCATCAAATCTTCCCTCCCAGTCATCTCCCATGGCAAAAATATCTACATGGTATGCCTGAACATCACTGCGTTTCTGCCCCCAAGTTTTTTCTGGTATAACCAGGTCAACATAGCGAATTGCTTCCAGCATGGCTTTGCGTTCTTCGTAGGGATGATAGGCACTCTTTCCCTTGCCGGCATTGAACTCATCAGTGGACAATGCAACAATCAGGTAATCGCCCAGTGCTCTCGCCCGTTTCAGAAGCTGAATATGTCCATAATGCAATAAGTCATACGTACCATAAGTAATCACTCTTATCATATTGACGTGTCCCCTGTTTCTATATCTTTATTATATGAAAAAAGACTGCTCTTTACGAACAGTCTTCATCTCAACTGAATTATCATTCTTCGCCAGTGACATTGGTGTAAATCTTGTTTACATCATCCACTTCATTCAGAGTGTCCATCAGTTTCTTAAAGGCGTCTTTGTCTTCCTGAGATGTCAGTGTCGTCATCTCATTGGCCAGCATGGTAGCCTCACATACCGCAAAATCAACATCCGGAATCAGCTTTGAGATCGCATCCTGTGCCTTAGAAAAATCGGTAAACGATGTCTTGACGGTCATCTCGCCATCTTCAACAGTAATATCCTGAACATCAACATCAGATTCCATCATAGCATCCAGCATACCGTCTTCATCTGTGTAGTCAAAGATAAACAGGCCAACAGGAGTGTAGTTGAATGACACAGCGCCAGCATTAGCAATCTTGGCACCCTTGCACTTATTGAAACAGGTCTTTACATTCGTGAAAGCACGGTTTGTATTGTCTGTCAGGCAGTCAACGATGACAGTACTGTTGCCAGGACCAAATCCTTCATAACGGCATTCTGAATAGTTTTCTTCATCGCCGCCCTTAGCTTTGTCAATTGCACGCTTGATTACGTCTGCTGGTATCTGATTGGACTTAGCCTCAGCGATTTTGCGCTTTAGCGAAAGGTTCATATCAGGATCAGGGACGCCTGACTTGGCTGCAATATACAGTTCTTTCCCAAAACGGGAATACAGTTTTGATTTAATTGCCGCGGTCTTAGCCATTGAGGCTGCACGGACTTCGTGAGCTCTTCCCATAATATCCTCCTAAATTTCGCTTATCTATTATAGCAAATGACATACACAATGAAAAGAAATATCAAGATTGAATTGAATTGCAATTCTCTCACTGTCCTGTTCACTATACTTAGTCTCTGCAGTCGGAAATCGCAGTGAAAGCAGTGACCAGTTTTATTATTATAACACCGTTCAGATAAGAACCCTATTCTGTGCTTCTGCAATTGTTCATACTCTCATATATCCACTGTCTTGCGTTTGCTCACTGAAGTCAAAAAAGAGCTCTGTCGAAGCAGCATTCTTATTGCTGACCAGCACAGCAATTAATAACAGAATCATCAGTACCATCAAACATAGACTGTTCGAACACTTTTATGCTGTTTCGTGTTCACACAGAATTCAGTTGCAGGACATTATTACTTCATTAGACCGAATTATTATCTTTTGTATGAAATCAAAAGAGAAGATAAGCAAATGAAATTGATTGTTATGAAAATTATCACTGGTATCTTTGCTGCAGCGATAGCAGGATGCAGTACTGGTTCAGTATACGGTACGGATC
>SABF01000143.1 GCA_009929095.1 Erysipelotrichia bacterium | reverse complement strand
CTCTTTATGTGATTCATAATCCTTGCGGAATACCAGATAGGCAAGATGATCATTTTCATCAACAATCGGCAGTGTATTCAGCTTGTGATCCCAGATCAGATCATTGCATTCACTGAGTGTATTATTAATATTAGCAACAACCAGATGATCTCTGGATGTCATGAAATCAGAAGCGATTTCCTTGCCGGTCAGCCTTGAAATACGATAATCTCTTGAAGTAACAAGACCAATTAATTTTCCATTCGCTGTTCCATCGTCTGTAACCGGCATTGTTGAATGTCCAGTTCTGCTGAGTATTTCTTCGATCTCATCAAGTGTTGAATCAGGTTTTAGGTTGGAATCACTGACCACAAAACCAGCTTTGTGATTTTTAACTTTCGCTACCATTGCAGCTTCGCATTCAATTGACTGTGATCCAAAAATGAAAGCCATGCCGCCTTCCTTAGCGAGGGCGACAGCTTCACGGTCATCAGAAACCGACTGCATTACAGCACTTACCATCGGAATATGAAGAGTCAGCGACGGAGTCTCACCTTTTTTATATTTGACCAATGGAGTATCAAGAGAAACTGAAGAAGGTATATTTTGTTCATCTGTCAGACCCGGTACAAGAAGATACTCGCTGAATGTATGAGACGGTTCACTGTAATACTTTGCCATGTGCTTCATTTCCTCCTAGAATTGTGCCTATTATAGGCGATGAAATAGTGATTGTAAAGCGGCTTACATGGTATAATCTACAACGAAATGAGGATATGAATATGCGATTGAAAAGCAGTTTCTTTTATACGCTGAGAGAAAACGTTAAAGATGAGGATTCAGCATCAAGCAATCTTCTTGTCAGAGCAGGATATATTAAGAAGAGTTCATCAGGCATATATATGTTTATGCCGCTTGGTTTCAAGGTACTGAGCAAAGTCGAAGCCATCATCCGTGAGGAAATGAACAGAACCGGATGCCAGGAGCTTCTAATGCCTGCAATGATTCCAGAGGAAGTATATGAAGCATCTGGAAGAAGAAATGGATTTGGTCATTCCATGTTTACCCTGAAAGACCGTAAAGGACAGCCCTATGCACTAGGCCCAACTCACGAAGAACTATTTGCAATTGCTGCAAAGATGAAGATTCGTTCTTATAAAGACATGCCTTTCTCTCTGTATCAGATTGAAGAAAAATTCCGTGATGAACCAAGACCTCGCTTCGGTTTAATTCGTGTTCGTGAATTTGCAATGAAAGATGCCTATACCTTTGACAAAGATGAAGCAGGTCTTGATTCTGCATATCAAAAACAATTCGAAGCATACAAGCGCATTATGGACCGACTGCATCTGAATTACAAAATTGTCAGAGCCGATACTGGAATCATGGGCGGTCTGCTGAGTGAAGAGTTTCAGGCAGTGACACCTATAGGAGAAGATATTCTGGTTCTCTGCGACAGCTGCGACTTCGCATCTAATATTGAAGTTGCACCCTGCATTGCTGAAAAGCCGGACCATGTTGAAGAACCGGAAGAATTAAAACTGGTAGAAACACCTCATTCCCGTACAATCGAAGAAGTGACTGATTATCTGCATAAAGATGCAAAATCCTTTGTTAAGACTCTGATCTACAGTATTGATGGGAAGCCTGTTGCAGTAATGGTACGCGGCGATCGTGAAGTAAATGAAACTAAACTCAGCAAATTATTCAATGCAACCGATGTAGAACTGGCTGAGCCGGAAATGGTCAAAAAAGCCACCGGTGCTGATATCGGATTTGCCGGTCCTATCGGCATCAAGTGTGAACTATGTGCAGACGAAGAAGTATCTTTCATGCAGAACTTCATTGTCGGTGCCAATAAAACCGGCTATCACTATATCGGTGTTAATCAAAAAGATTTCAAAATCGATAGAACTGCTGATCTGAGAAATATCCAGGAGGGAGATGTTTGTCCGAAATGCGGAGGAAGAATCCATTTCTCACACGGCATAGAAGTTGGCAATACATTTAAACTTGGTACGAAGTATTCCAAGGCTCTGGACCTTCAGTATCTTGATTCTGAGAACAAACTTCAGTATGTATGGATGGGAAGCTATGGTATTGGCCCAGCCCGCGCAATGGCTGCCCTTGTAGAGCAGTGCGCAGATGAGAACGGCATCAACTGGCCTGCAGAAATTGCTCCATATCAGTGTTCTGTTGTAATCATTTCAATGAAAGATCCGATACAGTGTGAGATCGCTGAAAAGCTATATGAAGCATTGACCAATGCTGGTATTGATTCAATTCTGGATGATCGTGATGAACGTCCAGGCGTCAAATTCAAAGACATGGAACTGATTGGCATTCCTACCAGAATCACAGTCGGAAGAGACGCTGCTGCTGGAAATATCGAGATCAAGACACGAACTGGTGAATCTGAAATCGTTCCAATTGATCAGGCTGTAGAAAAGATTAAGTCTCTGCTTCGTAAGTAATTGTCATTCATTCTAGCCTAAAAGAAAAGACGATCCACAGATCGCCTTTTCTTTATAAGCTGATTATTTATCAAAGATATTGAAACGTTTGTGTGCTGTATAGCTGGTATGCAGAAGTTCTTCAGCAATCTCACTTCCAGGCTCCTGCAGATACTCTTTATACAGCTGCTGGATCTGCGGGTTGTCACTGGATACACGGATTTCCTGGCGCTCATCCTCACTGTACAGTGCTTTCATACGCATTTCCTTGTAACCGTAGCCAATCTTGCCATTCTTAATGCGGCTTGGAATGATTGGCTGGCCGCCGCCGTTAATGCAGCCGCCTGGGCAGCCCATGATTTCAATAAATGTATACTTGGACTTTCCAGCTCTTACATCTTCAAGCAGTGGTTTTGTTGCCGTCATACTGGACGCAATTGCAATCCAGATCTTTGTTCCATTAAGGTCAATTTCAGCTTCCTTAACACCTTCCATACCGCGGCATGCCTGGAAATCAACTTTTTCAAGCTTCTTTCCATCAAGTGTCTGCTTTACGGTGCGAAGTGCTGCTTCCATAACACCTCCGGTTGTGCCGAAGATAACTGCAGCCCCGGTATAATCTCCGAGCAGATCGGGATCAAATTCTTCATCTGGAAGTTCTTCAAAGTCAATTCCGAACATCTTGATGAGACGAGCACATTCACGTGTTGTCAGTACTTTGTCGACATCCGCATAATCCTGTGTTTTATTCTCTGGAATAACAATTTCAGATTTCTTTGCAATACACGGCATAATGGATACAACATAAATATCCTTTGGATCAATGCCCTTCTTCTTTGCCCAATATGATTTAACAATTGCCCCAAACATCATATGCGGTGACTTGGAAGTGGAAAGATGCGGCAGCAGATCAGGATACTCATATTCAATATACTTAATCCAGCCTGGTGAGCATGATGTAAACATTGGCAGTACACCGCTGTTCTTGATACGGCTCAGAAGTTCAGTGCCCTCTTCCATAATAGTAAGATCAGCGCCAAAGTTGGTGTCATAGACACGATCAAATCCGCATCTGCGAAGCGCAGCGGCCATTTTGCCAGTGACAGGTGTACCAATCGGCATGCCGAATTCTTCACCAAGAGCTGCGCGTACTGCCGGAGCAGTCTGAACTACAACTGTCTTGTTGGGATCATTCAATGCATTGATTACATCACTGAGACTTTCCTTTTCGGTAAGTGCTCCAACCGGGCAGGCATTGATGCACTGACCGCACTGCATGCAGTCTACATCTGCAAAGCTTCTGTTATAGACCGGTGCAACAATTGTACGGAAGCCACGATTCTCAAATCCGAGAATACCAAGACCCTGAACTTTTTTGCACGTTTCAATGCATCTGCCGCATAGTACGCACTTAGATGTATCACGAACAATACCATTAGAGAAATCATCAATTGTACTGGCAGTATGTTCGCCTTCAAAGTGATTGTCTCTGATGCCAAGTTCTTCGCAGAGACGCTGCAGTTCGCAGTTTTGATTGCGCTTGCAGGACAGGCAGTTCTTATTGTGGTTGGACATGATGAGTTCCACAGTATTTCTTCGTCCTTCAATCGCTCGTTCAGAATTTGTAAATACTTCCTGACCTTCACTGACTGGTGTAGTGCAGGCAGATAACAGTGAGCGTGCTTTCTTTACTTCTACTAGGCAGACACGGCATGCGCCTGATTTGTTGATGTCTTTTAAATAGCAAAGCGTCGGAATATGAATTCCCGCTTTCTGAGCAGCCTGGAGGATGGTATCTCCTGCTTCGGCTGTCACATTCATATTATTGATCTTTAAATGTACCTGTGTCATCTTCTGCAGGCCTCCTTATATTCTTTCCACAGCGCCAAAACGGCATGTGGTCAGGCATGTTCCGCACTTGATGCACTTCTCTGCATCGATCTTGAACGGTTCCTTGCCGGCAACACCGCTGATTGCTCCAACTGGACAGTTGCGTGAGCAGAGAGAGCACTTGCGGCACTTATCTGGATCGATCTGATAAGTTAGCAGGTCTTTGCATACACCTGCAGGGCATTTCTTATCTACAATATGTGCAATGTATTCATCGCGGAAATAGTTCAGCGTTGAAAGAATGGGGTTGGGTGCTGTCTGACCAAGTCCGCAGAGTGCGGTATCTTTAATCTCATTGCACAGTTTCTCCATTTCATCAAGCATTTCCATAGTGCCTTCACCTTTTGTAATCTTGGTGAGCATCTCAAGAAGACGTTTTGTTCCAACACGGCATGGTGTGCACTTGCCGCAGGATTCATCAACAATGAAGTCCATGTAGAAACGGGCAACATCAACCATGCAGTTATCTTC
>SABF01000142.1 GCA_009929095.1 Erysipelotrichia bacterium | reverse complement strand
GCGCTGCTGTGTACCAGTGAACAATGGCAATCTTCGGCCGATGATAAGAGTGCTTGCGTTTGAACGGGCGTTTCTGATAGCCAAGTTCCTGAGATACTGAAATAATTCGATCCTTGGTGGCGGAAGGAATGCTTAAGGAGGGATCACCATTCAATACACGGGAGATAAGAGAGATGGAATAGCCTGTTCTATCTGCAATATCCTGAAGTTTTATCATGGAATTACCTCTTTCTGACCCAATTATAAAGAGAAAGCACAAAAATGAAATAGTTTTAGTAAAAATACTTTTGCTAAAATCGGCAAAAATGGTTCAACTACGCACAAATAAACAGGATACGTGCATAAAACTTTTACTAAAACAGTGGATTCTCTGTGATGATTTTGTGTAAAATCGTTGACATTGGGAAGCACAGTCCATAGAATGTAAGCGTATACACAAGGCGTGTATAGGAGGAAAATAATGAAAAAGGTTTTATCGTTAGTAGCAGCAGGCGCGATGCTCTTGAGTCTGGCCGGCTGCAGCTCCGGCTCTACAGCCGCAGCAGCATCAACCGCAGCAGCTTCCACCGATGCAACAGTTACAACCGGTGATGCTGCAAACAAGGACAAGCCGCTTGTCTGGTTCAATCGCCAGCCGTCCAACAGCTCCACAGGCGAACTAGACATGACAGCTCTGAACTACAACGCAAACACATACTATGTAGGATTCGATGCCAACCAGGGTGCTGAACTCCAGGGCGACATGATCAAGAGCTACATCGAAGCAAATATTGATGCAATTGACCGCAACGGTGACGGTGTCATCGGCTACGTACTTGCAATCGGCGATATCGGACATAATGACTCCATCGCTCGTACAAGAGGTGTTCGCAAGGCTCTGAATACTGCAGTTGAAAAAGACGGTGCTATCGTCAGTGATCCTATCGGAACAAACGTTGACGGATCCGCTACAGCAGTTCAGGATGGCACACTCGAAATCGGCGGCAAGTCCTATAAAGTAAGAGAACTTGCTTCTCAGGAAATGAAGAATTCTTCCGGTGCTACATGGGATGCTGCTACAGCTGGAAACACCATCGGCACATGGTCTTCATCCTTCGGCGATCAGATTGATATCGTCGCTTCCAACAACGATGGCATGGGCATGTCCATGTTCAACGCTTGGTCCAAAGAAAACAAAGTTCCGACATTCGGATATGATGCTAACAGTGATGCAGTTGCTGCAATCGCAGAAGGCTACGGCGGAACAATCAGCCAGCACGCTGACGTACAGGCTTATCTGACTCTCCGTGTTCTCCGCAATGCTCTTGACGGTGTTGATATCGACACTGGTATCGGAACTGCAGATGATGCAGGAAACGTTCTGTCCTCTGACGTTTACAAGTATGTTGCTGATGAGCGTTCATATTATGCTCTGAACGTTGCAGTTACATCTGAAAACTACAAGGACTTCACAGATTCCACAGTTACTTATGCACCAGTATCCAACCAGCTTGGTGAAGCTACACATGCTACAAAGAATGTATGGCTCGACATCTATAACTCAGCTGATAACTTCCTGAGCTCCACCTATCAGCCGCTGCTTGAAAACTATGATGGTCTGCTGAACCTCAAAGTCGAATACATCGGCGGCGACGGCCAGACAGAATCCAACATCACAAACCGTCTCGGCAACCCGAGTCAGTATGATGCATTCGCCATCAACATGGTTAAGACCGACAACGCAGCATCCTATACATCGATCCTCGATCAGTAATCTGAAATAAAGATAGGGGTTATCGGCGAGAGAATCCCGCCGATAACTCCTTTTCATTAATTGGTTATGTTTTGCAAACAAAGGTTTATAATTATTAGCGATAGAATCAACACTAGGGGTAAATCATGGAAGATAAGAATAACGATGTAATCTTATCGATACGCGGCATGTGCAAGACCTTCGGACGCAACAGAGTTCTGGATCACATCAACCTGGATGCGAAACGCGGAACTGTCATGGGCCTGATGGGTGAAAACGGTGCCGGCAAATCGACAATGATGAAATGTCTGTTCGGTACTTACCAGAAGGACGAGGGAATCATTACTCTCGATGGCAGGGAAGTTTCTTTTACCGGACCTAAGGATGCGCTTGAGAACGGAATTGCAATGGTTCACCAGGAACTGAATCAGTGCCTGGAACGCAGCGTCATCGATAACCTGTTTCTTGGAAGATATCCGGTAACATCTACCGGTGTTATAGATGAACGACGAATGAAGAAGGAAGCTTCTGATCTGTTCAGAAAGCTGGGAATTACTGTTGATGTTACTCAGCCGATGAGGACACTGTCTGTTTCAACAAGACAGATGTGTGAGATTGCCAAGGCAATTTCGTACAATGCCCAGGTCATTGTGCTGGATGAACCAACTTCCTCACTCGCTGAACAGGAAGTACAGAAACTGTTTGAAATGATGAGAAAACTGAGAGATCAGGGAATTACGCTGATCTTCATTTCTCATAAGATGGATGAGGTGTTTGAAATCTGCGATGAGGTCTCCGTGCTGCGTGACGGCAAGCTGGTGATGACCAAGGCGACGAAAGACACCAGTATGAATGAACTGATTGCAGCCATGGTCGGACGTCCGCTGAGCAATCGTTTCCCGCCAGTCGACAATCATCCAAAAGATGTCATTCTCTCCATTCAGCATCTGTCCACTAAGTTCACTCCGCATCTGGACGATATTTCCTTCGATGTCAGAGAAGGAGAAATCTTCGGCCTGTATGGATTGGTTGGCGCAGGCAGAACAGAACTTCTTGAAACAATCTTCGGTGTTCGAACAAGAGCGTCCGGAAGAGTTGTGCTGGATGGTCAGCTGATGAACTTCAAGAGTGCTCGAGATGCCATGGATAATGGCTTTGCAATGATCACGGAAGAGCGCAAGGCCAACGGACTGTTCCTGAAAGCCGATCTGACATTCAATACAACAATCCCGAATACAGAAGCCTATAAGAATGGTATCGCACTGTCTGATACCAAGATGGTGAAGGCAACTTCCAAGGAAATCAAAACCATGCATACCAAGTGCATGGGACCGGATGATGCAATTACAAGTCTTTCCGGAGGAAACCAGCAGAAGATCATATTCGGCAAATGGCTGGAGCGAAGCCCGCAGGTATTCCTGATGGATGAACCTACAAGAGGTATTGATGTAGGAGCCAAGTATGAGATCTATGAGCTGATCATCAAGATGGCAAAAGAGGGAAAGACAATCATCGTCGTTTCTTCTGAAATGCCGGAGATACTCGGCATCACAAACCGGATTGGCGTCATGTCAAATTATCGCTTTGCCGGTATAGTGAACACCAAGGATACAAACCAGGAAGAACTGCTGAGACTCAGCGTGAAGTACTTATAAGATGGAGATGAAACCTATGGAAGACAGAACGAACCTGACAGCTGAACAGGAAAAGGAACTGCTTAAGCCTATTTCCGATCATATCAGCAAGATCCAGGACAAAATCAATGCCCTGCGCATGGATGGTACAGACAAGGTCATATCTTATCAGGATACGATTGATGCCATTAAGCGCAGCAGAACACTGTCAAAGAGTGACAAGCAGGCAAAGATTGCTGAAATCGAGCCGAAGCTGAAAAAGGCAAAGGATACTGAAACAGCTAACAAGAGCAGCGTCGCAGCTCTGATTAAGGAAGCTGAAGATTATCTGAACCAGCATTTTGACAGCGAGTACTACAAGCCGGTTGAAGCAGAGTGCGAAAGACTGACCAAGGCAGCAGACGCATCTTATGCTGCAGCGAAAGCAAAGATCATTTCCGAGCATGATGCAGATAAGGCCAAGGCTGATGGCAAGGAAGAAGCCAAAGAAGAGGCGTATGTCTACAAGAATCGTCTGTTTGAGGCCAAGACGCTGTATGAAAAACAGTGTCAGGAAATCAAGGACAGAAGACATGCGGCATTTGTTGCCAAATATCACATGATTGACCTGCTTCGCATATCCAAATTCACCTTTGCACAGAGTCAGGCTCAGAAGCGTGAGAACTATAAATACAACTTCAATCGTAAGAACTTCCTGCTGCAGAATGGACTGTATATTGCAATTCTGCTGATCTTCATCGCCCTGTGTATCGCGACTCCGATCGTTAAGCATCAGCAGCTGCTGACCTACAACAACGTTCTGAATATTCTCCAGCAGGTATCACCGAGAATTTTCCTGGCGCTTGGTGTAGCCGGTCTGATCCTGCTTGCCGGTACTGACCTGTCTATCGGCCGAATGATCGGCATGTGCATGACTGCCGCAACGATTGTTATGCATAACGGCATCAATACTGGCAGCGTGTTCGGCGTCAAGTATGATTTCACGGCATATCCGGAAATTGCAAAGATCCTGATTGCTTTGATTATCTGTATTGTGCTGTGCACCCTGTTTACAACGATTGCCGGTTTCTTCACAGCCAGATTCAAGATGCATCCGTTTATTGCCACCATGGCAAACATGCTGGTCATCTATGGACTGGTTACGTATGCTACAAAGGGTGTGTCCTTCGGTGCCATTGATTCCGTGATTCCCGGCATGGTGATTCCAAAGATCAATGGATTCCCAACGATCATCTTCTGGGCAGTTGCCGCAATTGCCATTGTCTGGTTTATCTGGAATAAGACGACATTCGGCAAGAATCTGTACGCAGTCGGCGGAAATCCGGCTCGAGGCCGGGCGCGTGGCGGCGGCGCCGGTGAAAATCCGCGCCTGGGTCGCGCCGCGGCCGGACGCCGCGACGGACGCGCTGGGCTATTTCCATGCGAACTGGCGGCGCACGACGCCGACCGACGTCGGCCGGCCGCATCCGATCCTGCGCGTCCAGGGCAA
>SABF01000141.1 GCA_009929095.1 Erysipelotrichia bacterium | reverse complement strand
ATCGCAGCCAGTGCCATAGAACCGGCAAAGTCAGCCGTAGAAGTTGTTTCTTCACTTAAAGCATATAAAGGCTGATTGTCTTTGTCAGGCGTAATAGTCTCTGAAACATTTGAAGTGAGTATTTTGTTATAAACGCCGCCATCAGCTGCCTGCATTTTCAGCATCCATTCAAGTTCGAATTTTGCCTCATCAAGGATATCAGAAGTACCGTTTCCTGAGTCAGGACCGCCAATACTGTCACTGTAAATATCTGGATTGATCATATAGGCAAACAGAAGATCATTGACGGCTTTAGCACCTGTCTTAACATATCTTCCATAATCACCAGCATCATGCCAACCGCCGGTTGCATCAATCTTAGTGTCCGTTCCATAAACTGTTGCCTGATCTGTATGACATTGAAGATGCGCCATAGCACCAGCCCAGGATGAATCGAGATTTTCTCCGCATCTCTGCAGGCTGAGCATTTTGATCAAACTGTCATTCAGTGTTCGGTAAGGAGTATCAGATATGGTGAACGGATGAGAACTGACACCAATTTGTGAACGGATGAAATATGTGCCAGGAGTCATCACATTAGTGAAATCACCATAGCATTCTGTTTCACCAGTCGTATCTACTTTTATCTTGTTAACGATGGCTCCTGAATAAACTGTCTGATTGGTAGATGCGTCAATCACATCAAATGCATCACCCGCATCGTAACTGAATGTACAGCGCTTTTCTTCTCCAGTCAGATATCCAACCTGGTTTACACGCACAGCTGTTGTTTCAATAGAAGGAATAAGTCTGATTCCGGAAAGGTATACGGTATTGTAATCAGTTGATGGACCGCTGCCATCACTTCCAAGTGAAAAGAGTATTTCACCATTCCATATTGTGGCAGAAGTCATATCAAAGTGAAGGCTGTATGCTGCAGATGAGGTATTTAAAATGACTGTCTGCGCCGCATATACTTCGCTGGTATCTGCATTCAGCATAGATACTTTTATGCTTCTGGCGGGATCGCTGTAGGCATTGAAGTTTAAGGAATAACTATGTCCTTGGCTGAATGGAACACCGATTCGAAAGACAGTGACAGATTCTGTGGAGGTGCCTCCGCTTGGAATTGTCAGTACTTTACTATCGTATTCATCAGTGCCATAAAGCACTCCATCAGTGGCAATACCGCTCCAGCCGGTCATAAAACCAGTTTTGTTATCTGCCTCAATCGGTGCATAGGCAGTTCGCCCGATGGAATTGCTGATTAAAGGAGCAGAAGATGCCATCGGTGAAGAGGAAACATTTGCTGATGGAGTTGTTTTGTCAATGACGGAATCATTCTTATTACTGAGGGCCTTTCTGTCGAGAATAAGCCATGTGCAGAGAACAAGCACAGCTGTAAGAAGGCCAATCAGAAGGTATTTCATTTTCACTGTATTTTTCATGTATGAATTATACAATATTTACCGATATACTGTTTATTGTGATCAGGAATCAGAATGTGATCAGGTGCCATGCATGTATCGAGTGCAGACCGTTTCATTTTCCTCATTCCAAGTTACAGAGTCTGCGATTCTGTTTTCTTCGGTATCAAAAACTGCGATTGTGATGCCGGGATTATCATTGGTGTATTCCACATTATCGATCAGAATATCAGACAGCAATCCATCTGCGCCGCTGGAAATATAATAATCGTAATTACCAATGGAACCATAGCCTTCCAACCAGCTGTTTCCGTGTTTCAGCATCGAAATATTTCCTTTTTCAATGACTGCAATGAAATTTGTCTGATTTTCCAGGTTCAAACCGAAATTTCTAAGGATAGATATCTCGGAGGAATACTGCTTGATATCAAGCGTACTGCAGTTGACCAGAGCAGTATATCGATCATTTTCAAATACTGCCGATAGATATTCAGACATATCCTGAATATTCATCAGATATGGATCGCCATACTGATAGATTTTTGACCACTGTTCTGGTGTGGAACATGAAATAGTATTTAGTTCATGCATTTTTGCAAAGGATTGATTAGTCCAGAAATCCTGGAAAATTGTAATGTCTCCTAAACCGTAAATTGGATTATAGGCATTGGTGAATTCTCTGTCATAAAGCGGAATGACTGGGTTGATGTTGCCAGCTTCTTTCTGTGCATCAATATATGACTCCCGTTTGTGGTATTGATATCGGGTATAAATGAGATCGGCAGTGGTATATAGTAAATTGAAGCAGGTAAAAACTGCCAGTACACCAGTAAATACAGCAGTCAGCGTGTGATAGGAGAGTGCTGCATTCTGAAGAAACCGGTGAAAGCATATTCCGATTGCAATAATGACGAAGATAGAAGCTCCAAACATCGATCGATCATAAACGACTTGTACTGGAGTCAGAATGATTGCAAATACGGCTGCAATACCGCATATGATCCAACATAAAGATAAAAGAGTATCCTGATTCCTTCTCTTGTTATATACAACTGCAATCAGAACAGCCGCATAGATCAAAAAAAGCCAGTGCATCGTGTAATTCGTACTGAACAGAACATCAAGGGAATCTGTGAAATCGTGAATCAAGTTATATACAAGTCCGCCGGATGAAGTAAATTCAGAAGCTCTGACAGAGTTTCCGGGTGCTGATATCATCATCAGATAACCAGCTGATGCTCCGACTAATCCCATCCACTGCCAGAGTTTTGTCTTACGATGGGCAATCCTTTGAAGCAGAAGTACCAGTAGGATTAACAGAATCATTGCTCCGCCTGTATTCTCATTTGTCCACCCGGCAGCAATTCCCGCCAGAAGAAATAATACAGAGAAATATTTACTATGCTTTGCAGGTGCATCAGTTAAAGACATGCAGTAAGGGTAGAGAAAGATGAGAATAATCGTTATTGTCCATAGGTAATTGCAGGAACCGGTCTCCCAGAGACAGGTCTGACCAAAGTAGGGTACAAAGAGGAAGACAAGAAAGAAAATCAGCAGTAAGAGCAGGGGTTGTGGTTTCCTGTCATCCCTTACAGAATGTTTATAGATCATGAGAATCAAAACCATAAAGCAGGCGGAATTGAATAGATCAAATACAAATTTCGGCATCATCAAGAAGGTTCTTGCTAGGATATGTGCCACAGATCTTCCGGTCCATGTCATATATTGATTAGCTTCCTGCTGAAAGACATCAATGATTGATTTAGAAAAAGAGTATCCAAGATCATCGGCAGTGGGGACTGCCAGAATATTGCCTATAAGAATCATTATGAAAATATAAAGCAGAAAGCGATTGAATCTGCTAGATAATATTTCTTCGATTTTGCTGGTTATCATCATGTCAAAATGTCCCTGTAAATGAAAATATTATATCATTGGTTGGATTGCAAGGAAAATTCGTACATAATAGAATATTAGTGATAGCAGAGAACTTGTAAGAGCAGCATTCATTTTGCTCATGTCTGCCAAGATTCGTCAGCTGGATTGAGAGGGAAAATGACGAAAATTTCTATTGTCATTCCATGTTATTTTAATGAACTGAATATTCCAGACACATATAAAGTACTGTGTCGGGATGTGTTTGAAGTGCGTAAGGATGTGGATTTTCAAATTGTGTTTGTCGATGATGGTTCTAGGGATAACACGTTACTGGAACTGAGAAAAGTTCAGAATACTGATTCAAGGATAAAGATTGTGAAGATGTCTAGGAACTTTGGGGAGTTTCGCGCCATTGTAGCAGGCATGAGCCAGGCGGATGGAGATGCGATAGCAGTTATGAGTGCAGATCTGCAGGATCCGCCAGCATTAATTCCGGAGATGATCACTTCATGGCAGTCAGGCAATCAAGTGACTCTGGCCGTTCGAAAGAAACGGGAAGAGTCAGCACTTAAGAACTGGTTCGCTGACACGTATTACAAGATCGTGCGTCATTGGGTAGAACCGAATTACCCTAAGCGCGGCTTTGACTTCTTTCTGATTGACAAAGCGGTAGCCCATAAACTGGTCGCGATGCAGGAAAAGAATTCCAGTATTTATATTCAGCTGATCTGGCTGGGTTATACTCCAAAAACAATTGAATATACACGAAGGAAACGGGAAGAAGGAAAGTCACAGTGGTCTTTTCGAAAAAAATTCGATCTGTTTCTGGATACTTTTGTTGTTTTTTCACATAAACCGATCAGAGCAATATCAGTTATGGGAACGATTATCAGCGTGATTGGTTTTATAATGGCAATCGTTTTTGTTATTGAATGGTGCCAGGAGAGTGTTTTCCCTGGATGGACTTCTTTGATGGTTGTTACCTTGCTACTATCTGGTTTCCAAATGATCATGCTGGGCGTTATTGGTGAATATGTCTGGCGCAACTTGGAAGAGACTAGAAAGAGACCGCTGTATATAATCGAAAAGATAATATTTCAGGACCATGAGGAACAGCCTGAATGAAAAATGTATTTGTACAGACATTTAGGTCACATGGCAGTATTGAGGATGGATTCTTGACTGCTATCGAGCGCTCAACAGGTCTGCCTTTTGATGTCAAACGCATTTATACCGTAGCTAATACTAAAGATAACAACATACGTGGGTTTCATGCCCATAAGACACTCTGGCAGATATTCTTTGCAGTACATGGCGAAATTGATGTCATGACTGAAGCCCCTGATGGCACTCAGGAGTTTTATAAACTGAATTCTCCTGAGAAGGGGTTGGTATGCGGACCGCATATCTGGCATACGATCACTTATCATGGCAGTGCCATCCTCATGGTACTTGCAAGTGATAATTATTCAGAGGAAGATTACATTCGCAGTTATGAAGAATTTCAGAAGCTGAATGGATAGCAATGCTATGAGAAAATTTATAAAAAGACATTACAGCTGCATCATTCTATTTGCACTGATCACACTGATC
>SABF01000140.1 GCA_009929095.1 Erysipelotrichia bacterium | reverse complement strand
TGATAAAACTGAATTGATGGTAGAGGAATACATCGTCAGATATGGTTCCAACTGACCAATGTGCATAAAAACAGCAGAATTATTGAGAATATCCTGATAGTTATCGACAATCTGCGCGCGCTGAACAATGGAGTTGTCCTGAATGGACTGATAGCTAATTGTATCTCCGCCAAGTCGGCTGATTAAAAATTCAATCGGATATACGGTATAGGCCACCTGCGTCTTGACCGAAGCACATCCGGACAGACTCGTGCAGGCAAGAAAAACAGATATCATTGCAGCTAAGAATCGTTTCATTCGAAGTCTCCATTCAACAGTGAGAATTATACCACAGCCGCATTGTCTTTTTTTGCAGTACGATGCATGTGAATCACAGTGCGAACAGACAGATAAACAGGAATGCCGAGCATGATTCCCCATGCACCGGCAATGATACCGCCGGCATAGATACTGAACAGGGCCCAGAGAGGTGAGATTTGAATATTATGAGAATGAACCATCGGCTCAATGATGTACGCATCCACGTTAGAAAGAATCACAATCATCAGAAGCAGGAGCAGGAATCGATTCATCGGCAGAATTGCAAGTGCAGTGATCAAACCGATTGTATTGCCGATCATCGGTCCCACATAGGGAACTAACAGGCCCAGCGCAGTAATCACACCAAGGATCAGCCAATCCTGATGCCCTATCAGAAAGTACAGAAGAGCATATTCTGCAAATTTGACAATCATGAGAATCAAAATTGAACGAATGTAGGTGCCAACCTGGAATCCTATCGCACGAAGATACACAGAAGAGTTCTCATTAAGTCTGCCTGAAATCCGAAAAATATCTTCAGTCAGTATTTCCCATTCCACACAGATATATATAGAAACGATCAGTGTAAACAGTGTCCTGGTTACAATTGTCAGTGTCTGATTCAGTGCAGCGGAAATGTTGGAAGACAGTACCGGAACAATGTTATTTTTCAGATCTGTCATGGAAGACACCGCAGCACTTAAGAGCTGCTGCAGCCAATTCGGTGAAGTTGAACCTGCATTTGCTGCATAGGCGTTATTAAGCCATTGTACTCCCGATACTGCAGAATTGACGAAGTTGCCAAATCTCGAGAAGAACAGCGGAATCAATGTATACATGAGCCAGAAGAACAGCAGCATGATAAGAATATAAATAAGCAGTACAATAAGCTTACGCGAGATATGGTGAACTTCCGCCTTGCGAATCAGCGGACGGAATACGAAAGCAATGATAAAGCCAAGCACAAAAGGCTCAAATATACTCCATGCTATGGAAAAAAATCCTTTCCATACAGCATCAGTTTCCTTCAGCAGCCAGATAACCACAAGAAATACAATCAGTTTCCAAGCCATATTCATAGCTTTATCCTGATCCAGCTGTCCGGTCAGTTTTTCCTTCCATCTGCTCATTGTATTTCCCCTTTGATGACCATATTCTACAACGAATGACCAGGCATCTTCATAACACTTTATTTATATTGTATTGAATAATCGAATGATTTTCTGTTTGTATCTTCACTTTGTGCGAAAGTGCAAACAGTCTGGACAAACGTTCATGAAATCAATGCTAGAATGAGTTCAGGAGGGTTGAACAGTGATGAAAGAACATCCTTTAAAGAACATCGTACGTCTGCAGAAAGAAGGCAAAGCAATTGGCATCTATTCTGCCTGCACAGCAAATGAACTTGTTCTCAGAGCCTGCATGCAGCGGGCTGTCGAACAGAATTCTGTACTTCTGATTGAGGCAACTGCCAACCAGGTAGATCAGTATGGCGGATACACCGGCATGAAACCGAAAGATTTCATGAAATTTGTTGAGAATCTTGCTGCCATTGAGAATCTTCCCATGGATCGCATTATTCTTGGCGGCGATCATTTAGGCCCGCTGACCTTCACTAGATATGATGAAGAAAAAGCTATGTCCGAAGCATCTGAGTTAATTCGGCAGTTTGTCCTTGCAGGCTTCACCAAGATTCATATCGATACATCCATGAAGGTTGCCAGTGATAACCCTGACGAAAGACTCAGTGATGAGATCATCTCGCGCCGCGGTGCTGAACTTGCATCCACTGCGGAAGCTGCATATGCCGAACTTCTGAAAGAGAATCCTGACGCATTGCACCCAGTCTATATCGTAGGTTCAGAAGTTCCTATTCCCGGCGGCAGCCAGTCTAAACTGGACACCGGACTTCAGGTCACAAAAGTTGAGGATTTTAAAAGAACCGTATCTGCATTTGAGAAAGCATTCCATGATCATGGACTTGATAACGCATGGAAACAGGTCATTGGAGTTGTTGTTCAGCCAGGTGTTGAAGAAAAAGATGCCGGATGCACGGAATATGATCGTGTCAAAGCTGCTGAACTGATGGCTTCCATCAAAGATTATGACAGCCTTGTATTTGAAGGCCATTCTACTGACTATCAGACCAGGATCAAACTCAGAGAGCTTGTAGAAGACGGAGTTGGAATTCTCAAAGTTGGTCCGGGTCTCACCTATTCCATGCGCGAGGGATTGTTCGCTCTGGCATATGCCGAAAAAGAACAGTATCGAGATGAACCAGAAAAACAGAGCCACTTCATGGAAGTTCTTGATGAAGCAATGATGAAGGATCCGAAGTATTTCTCCCACCACTATTACGGAACTCCGGCAGAAATTGCCTTCAAGAGAAAATTCTCGTTCAGTGACAGATGCCGTTATTATCTGCCGCAGCCGGAAGTAGAAGCAGCCCAGAAGAAGCTGTTTAATAACTTCAAAGATGGTGTGCCTTTTGGCCTTCTGAGTCAGTTCATGCCGATTGCCTATACCAAGGTCAGAGAAGGAACACTGCATAACGATCCGGTGTCACTGGTAAAGGATCGCGTTATTAATACTGTTAATGAGTATCTCTACGCATCGCATCAGGAAGAAATCTAAACATACATTCTGATCTGGATATAAGATTTCATAACAAGTCCCACCCATGCAAAAAGCATATTAGATAGATATGCTGCAGGCAGAGGTGGGATTTCTTTTTTGAAAAAGTATCACTGTTTACAGCAATCCTGTGCGTGATATATTCAGCAGATGATGAGATAACTTGATATAGATTGATTTATTCCTGATTAATCCGCCTGCTGATGCATGCAAAAAGGCGGCTCATTTCTGAACCGCCTTCTTTAATCAGAATCTTATGCGTGCCAAGGTACAGGAATCAGAGCACTGTAATCACCAGCCCAGAGGCCGATCATGCATCCGAGAATACCGATAACGAGGAGGAGAAGGATGCACTTTGTAGCTGTCCAGCCCTTCTTCTTGATCAGGTTATAGCACATCAGAGTAAGTGCAAGAGGAATGATTGCTGGCAGAATGCCATCAAGCAGAGACTGCATGTCAATGGCAGCTTCGCCGTTCGGAATAACCATTCCGAGCTTAGTTGCACCATAGTTGCATGTCAGAGCGCCGACAACGAAGACACCGAGCATGGATGCTGCATGAGTGAACTCACGTGCATTCTTGGTAAGAGTCTCAATTGCCTTTGTGCCCATGTCATAGGACCAGTACATCAGCCAGTAACGGAGACCCATCTGTACGCCGAATGTGATTACGAAGTACAGAATCGGACCTGCCATACTGCCGGAAATTGCCATGTTGGCAGTAATACCAGCAGTAATAGGAACCAGTGTGAACCAGAACAGAGCATCACCGATACCACCCAGAGGACCCATTGCAGCAACACGTACTGCACGGATAGAGTTGATGTCAGCCTTATTCTGTTCCATGGAAAGTACAATACCCATAACGAATGTAACAAGGAACGGATGAGTATTGAAGAATTCCAGGTTATGCTTCATGGAAACAGAAAGGTCATGCTTGTTGGTATGAATCTTTTCGAGTGCCGGGAGAATGCCCCACAGCCATCCAGCAGCCTGCATTCTTTCATAGTTGAATGAAATCTGCAGGTTCATGGATCTCCAGACCATCTTATTAAGAGTAGCCTTATCCAGCGGTGCCGCTGGAGTCAGGTCTTCATATCTGAGTTCTTCAGATGCCATCAGAAGCACCTCCATTTCCACCAGTCAAACCTTTGATCTTAACGTTAGCGTTGTAGTCATAGATAGCAATTGCAACACCAATGAATGCAACGAGAATCAGAGTTGCACCAGCTGTAGCACTTACGTTTCCGAACAGAGCTGCTGCTGCGAAGCCAGCGAGGTAAATACCCCACATGTCATCAGCAAGCATGATTTTCAGCAGAACTGCAAATCCAACGTAACGCATCATACCGCCGGCAGCACCGAGACCGCCCATTACCCAGCTGAAGTTTGTTGAGAATGCCTGAAGAGCATCGCCAGCAGCGGAGCCGCCAACGTAAGCTACAACAGCCAGAACTGCAAACAGAACACCGAGCAGAGAAGCAGCGAGAATGTTGACTTTGTCGATTGCCTTAGGGTTGCAATCATCAGCAGCTTTATCAGCCTGAGCCATTAAGCCGGAGTTGATTGTGAAGATCAGTGTAACTACATACTGTCCAAACAGTGAGAATACAACTGCAAGGCCGAGTGCCTGATCAATAGGGAGCTGTGATTTGACTGCGAAGATCATTGCTACGATTCCGCCAAGAACTGCGTTCGGCGGCTGAGCTCCGCCAACAGGCATGTTGCCTACCATCATAAGTTCGTAAGTTCCACCTACGATGAGTCCGGTCTTCACATCGCCAAGAATTGCACCGATAATCGGGCAAGCAATAATTGGACGATAGAGAAGTTCTGTCAGCGAAAACTGATCAATTGCAAAGATGAATGTAACGATTGCGAGTAGTACAACCTGCATTTGATTCAATCCTCCTTAAGATTGACTTCCTTTTACTTGAATAGTTTTTTGACGTCTTCTGAGCGATCCTGGGGCACAC
>SABF01000139.1 GCA_009929095.1 Erysipelotrichia bacterium | reverse complement strand
GGTAGGTTATACCCAGTTCATCCTGAAGATCCTTCATCAGGTTGACAACCTGCGCCTGAATAGAAACATCAAGTGCAGAGATTGCTTCATCGGCAATAACAAGTTTTGGATTCATAATCAGAGCACGAGCAATACCAATTCGCTGTCTCTGACCGCCGGAGAACTGACTTGGATAACGAGTCGCATGTTCTTTGGAAAGTCCTACTTTTTCAAGAATGGCATTGACTTTGTCATCCAGATCCTTCTGATCTTTGTACAGATGATGAATTTCCAGCCCCTGGGCAATGATTTCCTTTACCTTCTTGCGGGGATTCAGACATGCCATCGGATCCTGGAAGATCATCTGCATGTTCATCCGCAGAAACGCTTCATCCTCACTGCTCATCTTTCCCGAAATATCATGATCGTCAAAGATAATAGTTCCGGCAGTTGGATCATACAGACGGATCAATGCTCTTCCGGTAGTTGACTTGCCAGAGCCTGATTCTCCAACCAGGCCATACGTTTCACCTCTGTAAATATCAAAGCTGATGCCGTCAACTGCTTTGGTAGTATAAGCACGAGTTATCCTGAAGTACTGTTTCAGTCCTTCCACATGAAGAAGCGGTTTTGCGCTGTAATCAATTGTTGTCATACTTCGCATTTTCCTCCTTCATCTTTGCCATCCGTTCTTTCAGCTGATCCGGCATTTCCACTTTTGGAGCACGTGGATCGCAAAGCCAGGAAGCGACACGATGCTGACCGCCAACATTGAACATCGGAGGCTCGCTTTCATAATCAATTTTCAGAGCAAATGGATTTCTAGGCGCAAAGGCATCGCCTGTCACCTTCTCAAGCAAGTTCGGCGGCGTTCCCGGAATAGCGAACAAACGCTTTGCACTGGTGTCGGTATCCGGCATTGAAGCGAGAAGACCCCAGGTATACGGATGACGGGGATCATAGAATATTTCATCAATAGATCCTTTTTCTATAATTCGTCCTGCATACATGACATCAACATAGTCTGCAACCTTTGCAACAACACCAAGGTCATGCGTAATATATATAACCGCAATGTTCTTTTCAGTCTGGATTTTCTTGATCAGTTCCAGAATCTTTGCCTGAATGGTTACATCCAAAGCTGTTGTCGGTTCATCGCAAATCAGAATATCCGGATTGCAGGCCAGAGCAATTGCAATTACTACACGCTGTCTCATGCCGCCTGACAGCTGATGCGGATACTGCTTGAATCTCTTTTCAGGATTTTCAATTCCAACTTCTGTCAGCAGTGCAATTGCACGTTTCTTAGCTTCTTCTTTGGAAATCTTCTCATGGAGAATCATTCCTTCCATTATCTGTTTGCCTATCTGCATGGTTGGATCCAACGAAGTCATAGGATCCTGAAACACCATGGCTATATGCTTGCCATTGAAGCGATAGCGTATTTCCTTCTGGGAAAGTTTGGTCATATCTACTGTTTCTGTTTCACCTTTTTCATTCTGATAGATATAGTTAATTTCACCGCTTTCAATCTTTCCATTGCCGGCAAGAATGCCCATAATGGTTTTTACAGTTACTGATTTTCCGGAACCCGATTCACCTACAATGGCTATTGTTTCACCTCGGAACAGATCCATGCGAACCCCGCGGATTGCATTGACTGTGCCGGCAGCTGTCTCAAATGAGATGTTTAAATCACGAATAGACAGGACACGATCTTTCTTATCTTTTTTTGTTATTTCTTCTGACATGTTCTTCCCTCCTTAACTCTGTTTCTGGTTCGGATCAAAGGCATCACGGAGACCATCAGCGAACAAGTTGAAGCTAAGCATCAGAAGAGCAAGTACGATGATAGAGCTCAGAAGCATATATGGATGAATCGTCAGAGATTTATATCCATCAGAGATCAGTGATCCAAGCGAAGCAGCCGGCGGCTGAATGCCCAGACCCACAAATGACAGGAATGCTTCTGTAAAAATTGCATTCGGAACAGAGAACATGGACATGATAATCAGCTGACCGAAGATATTCGGCATGATATCTTTGAAAATGATTGCCATATTCCTCGCACCAAGTGTCTTTGATGCAAGTACATATTCCGATTCTTTCAGTTTCAGAACTTCAGCACGAGAGATTCTCGACATACCGATCCAGCCGGTAATCATCAGGGCAAATATGATGGATACCATCCCCTGTGGCAGAACCAATCCAAGCAGAGTAACTACTACCAGAGTTGGAATTCCATTGAGGATTTCAACGATGCGCTGCATAACCATATCAACCTTGCCGCCAAAGTAACCGGAGATCAATCCGTATGACATACCAACTACAATATCAATAACAACCGCGACAAGAGCAATTATCAATGATACCCTGGTTCCTTCCCAGACTCGAGTGAACAGATCGCGTCCGTTTGTATCAGTTCCAAACCAGAATATCGCATCGCTGACACCCTTCTTTGCATAGACATCAACGCCTTTTTCAAAGCCGTTGAAAATGCCAAGATTGCTGAGAAATGGGATCTTTGGGGGCAGGTTCTGATACTGCAGCTGTATCTCATCAAAACGGAACCCGGAGATCATCGGTCCAATAATTGCCATCAGTATAATGATGGTAATTATGATACAGCCAACTACAGCACCTTTATTTTTAGTGAAATGAACCCAGACATCCTTGGCATATGATGTGGCCTTGTATGTCTTGTCCATTAATTTTTCGTTTTCCTGTACAAAGACAAAGTCTTCAGCAGTAAAGCTGTCCTGCGGTTTTTCTCCTTTGGTCAAATCAATAGAGGTTTCACTCATGGTCAGTCATCTCCTTTCGCTACACGAATGCGCGGATCAATGACACCGTAGAGAATATCAACGATAAGCATCATGATAATATACATTGCTGAGTAGACAAAAGCACAGGCAATAACAACGTTATAATCATTGCCCTGAATTGCCTGCACCATCAGCATGCCAATTCCGGGAATAGCGAACACCTTTTCAACGACCATGGATCCAGTCAGAAGATTGACAAGAAGCGGGCCCATAACAGTAACAATTGGAATCAGGGTATTGCGAAGTGCGTGATGGATAATCATTTTATTTTCACGTACACCCTTAGCCTGAACAAGCTGAATGTAATCTGATCCAAGAACGTCAATCATTTCAGATCTTGTAAATCGTGAGATATTTGCAATTGGGAACATCGCCAGAGCTATAGTCGGAAGTATCAATGACGCCGAAAAATTCCTGGCACTGTACAAGATCGGTGCCCACCCCAGCTTGAAGCCAACATAATAAGCAAGCAATAAGGCAAATACATAGGAAGGCACACTGACTCCAACAATGGATATAAACGAACACAGTGTATCAATCCAGGTATTGTGATTCAGTGCTGCAGCGATGCCAAGCAGGAGTCCGAGGACCGAGCCGATCAGCATTGCCTGGCCGCCAACACGGATGGAAACCATGAGCGGGCCGGTAACCATGGAAGTAACAGCTTTATTTTTACTCAGTACGTAAGAAACGCCCAAATCACCTTGCATTGCATTAGAGAAATACCGGAAGAATCGAATCATGAATGGCTGATCCAGCCCATATTTTGCATAAAGAGCTGCCTTCTGCGCTACGCTTAATTTTTCATCATTAAACGGAGAACCCGGCATCAGATCTTCCATCAGAAACAGGACAAACAGAATTACAAGCAGAGTTGCCAGGCTCACCAGCACCCGTTTCAGAATATATTTAGACATATCTGTGCTTCCTTTCTATTGAATGAAGACAGAACATGGCAGAGGAGGAACAGGAGCCCCTCCTCTGCCTGATTCTGTCTGTTTCAGATAATCAGATTATGCCTTGACCACATGACGATAGGAGTCAACGCCTGCTGCATGGAATTCAATTCCTGTAACAGCCGGATTAATCATCATTGCTCCGCCGTTCTGGTACACAGGAACAACTGAATAATCCTGAGCAACAATAATCTTTTCAGCTTCTATCATATCCTGCCAACGTTTTGCAGGATCGACAGCATCTGTTGTTTCAGCAGCGTTCATAGCAGCATTGTATTCATCTGAGACGTAGTTTTTGAGATAGCCAGGTCTGTCAGATTTGTACAGATCCAGGAAAGTCTGCGGATCAGCATAGTCAGGACCCCAGCGAGTCAGACCAACCTGATAATCAAGATCTGTCATCAGCTGCAGACGTGTCTTCTTAGGTTTAGAATCAAGTTGAACAGTAAGACCTGGGCAGTTTGTCTGAAGTTCGGACTGAATGTTCTCAGCAACAGCCTTGGAAGCTTCGGAATCTTCGAACAGCAGTGTGAATGAAAGATCACCGCCAGCAGTTTCTTTAGCCTTTTCATAGGCAGCAGCTGCACGTTCCGGATCATATCCGCACAGATCGCCGGCAGAAGCACGATACTCAGTACCTGTGGAATCAAACGCGAATTTAGTCGGGATGAAACCAGTCAGAGGAATTGAACCGTCCTTCAGAACGTTTGTGCAGATGGACTCACGGTCAATGCCAAACATAATTGCTTCACGCAGATCCTTATTTGCACATGTCTCATCGTCAAGATTGAATTCAAGTCTCCATGCATAGCCTGTCAGACGGCTCTGATAGCCTTCCTGATCTTTGTATGCATCAACCTGTTCACCGGTCAGTTTAGCAACATCGATATCGCCCTGCTGGTAAGCAAGCATTGCGGACTGTGTATCCTGGATGAACTTAAAGGTAACAGTCTCATTGGTGATTGCATCCGCATTCCAGTAATCAGGATTCTTAGTGAATGTGTATTCATTGCCTGGCTGCCAGTCCGTCATTGTATACGGGCCGCAGTAAATCATGTCAGTTGTGGTAAGAGCAAACTGATCTCCTTTCTTCTCGTAGAATGCCTGATTCAGCGGGAAGAAGGATGGGAATGCCATCAGGCCAAGCAGGAATGAACACGGCTGGGTCAGATGAACAACGAATGTCTTATCATCAGTTGCTTCTACGCCA
>SABF01000138.1 GCA_009929095.1 Erysipelotrichia bacterium | reverse complement strand
GCGGCGGGATCTGACTGTTCCTTTTTCGCCCTCCAGAGTCAAGTGTTCCGGCGAGCAGATGATGATATGCGCATTCTGCTCCGGCAAACTGGCTCTTTCCACAAACTGATTGCGGAATCGGTTGAACCAGCGCAGGGAAGGAGGCAGTTTGACTCCGGCCGGGACGGAAAAGCAAAGCCCGTGCGCCTGACCGGGACCATGATAGGGATCCTGACCAAGAATCACTGCTCTGATATTGGAATAGCTGCAGTATTCAAAAGCACTGAATACCTGTTCCTTAGGCGGATAAACCGATCCCCCGGCATATGCATCATGTACAAATGCAGCCAGTTCCTGAAAGTAAGGCTTTGTAAATTCATCCTGCAGCCATTCATACCAGTCGTTATGAATCATATACTCCCCTTTGCTGATGTTCGGAACCTTGAAATGGTCTTAATAATTACTGCTGTTCAAATGGATCTTTAGCATGCTTCTTTCTCAGCATGATGAATGCGACTGCACCAGCCGCAATCAGTACACCGATCAAAACATATGAACCAGTATAGTCTATCGTTTTGCCTGTCGGCGTCTTGCTTGAAGAAGTGCCTCCGTCATCAAACCCGTGGAATGTGTTACTTCCATATCCCTTATAGGATTCCGGATCTCCGCCGTTTGCCCTGATATAGCTGTCAACATCCTGTTCGACCAGTTCAAAGCTGCGCGGACCATTCTGAAGAATCACTTCATTGTAAGAAATCGGATCAAACGAAGTACCCAGAGTGCTTTCGGCCTTGTCTCGCAGACGCAGCATCTCTGCCATGCCCAAACCATAGGAAGTCAGGCGGCACGGCTGATTGAACATCATTTCATAATATGTTTCTGCATACTCCTCATTCATGCCAATCGAGCTCATCTCTGTCTTCGCTTCCTGCTTTGTCCAGCCAAGACCATTGATGCCAAGATCAAGGAGTGTTTCTGCCATATATCCCATCTCAATAATGACAAGCTGATATTCCCGTGTCATCTGATCAAGTCCGCTTGTATCAAGCGCCATTGTTTCAGCATACATTGCCCAGCCCTCTATATAGCCGAGCGGTAATACTAAACTGCGGATTGGACTCGGATCAGTAGAATAGTAATAAGTGAACTGATAGCAGTGCCCCGGAAATCCTTCATGTGAAAGAGACGTATACAGATCTGTCTTGTCAGTTATGTTATCTCCATTGACTTTAATCACATTCTTTTCAATGTTATCAATCGGCGGATTGACATAATAAGCAATAATATTGGGATTGGCAATGGTCGGATCCAGGTAGGAAACGGTATAATTCACATCCGGTCCTTTAGGAACTTCGGTCATATGAGTGTAAAGATAGTTCAGCGCATCATCCGCATCTGTAACTTCCGGGCTGGAAAGATCTTCAAGCTTGTCGCCATAGGTCTGATAAAGACTGCTGTAGCGTACCACTGCATCATATATTGCATCTTCCAGCAGGGAAATCATCTCTGACAATGTGCTGGAGGTTGACCCTTTCTGCTGTGCCAGCAGCTGCATGTATTCGGCACCGCCATCATAATCAGACAGCCCACCGTCGACTGATCTGGATCCTTTCAGTGCACTCAGGCGGTTATAGACCTCCTGATATGCAGGAATCAGAGTATTCTTAATCAGCTCCGCATTCTTTTCCTGATAAGCAGAACGCTGTTCGTCTGTCAGTTCTTCAAAACGATCAACTGCATCATTAAATGAAATAATCAGTTCATTGTCATCAATCTTTGAAGTGAAATCCGTAATTGCTTTCAGTGCAGACTCCAGTTCGTCATCCGTCATAAAATAGCCGTCTGCCGCCTGCTTCTCAGTAAAATCCAGTGCTTCTTCAAAATATGATGGAATCGTCGGAATAACGGTCAGATAGTCATCAAAATCTTTTGGCTGGCGGAAGTCAAATTCTTCCAGATTTACAATCATGTTCTGCGGAATGCCAGTGTTGGAATCAAACAGTACCTGGAAGTTCTGGTACTGCAGCATTGCCTGTTCTTCTTCCAGCTGCGTTTCATAGACGGAATAATCATGCTGCTGTTTATCATTGAGTGAATCAAGGCTGAATTGATGCAGTGCGTCCAGAGATTTCTGAAGATTGGCAGCCTCATCAGGATCATTGATCGGCCCAAATCCATCAGCAGGCTTGGGCATGTCAATACCAAAACTGTCCGGATCATTCACCGAATAGAATGCACTGAGATAATCCATCTGTTCAACCGAATCCACAAACTCAGATATCAGAAATGAATCGAAGTCCTTGTTTTCTGAATTCTCAGCGTGTACCTGGATTATTGAAGATGATGCCATCGTGAAAGCCAGCGATAAACCCAATAACCATTCAATCAGTTTTCTGAGCATGATTTACACCTTCCTTCAGGTGGCACTATTACCCGATTCCTTCTGTACTATAGATGCATTCATCAGTGCAGCGATTGTCTGCTCACTGACATTGTTCAAAAGATAATTGAAACGTTTATATCCTTCTTCGCGATAGGCATCGGAAGGTTTCATCTGAGCATAGCCTCGCAGATAGATGCTTTCCTTGAGATGCTCCATGACATCCACATGCGTAATCCATTCCCGATCCAGCGTTCTAAGAAAGATCATCTTCTCAATGCGTTTCCTGTAAGCCGGATCAGTATCGGCAGTTCGTTCTGCATAGCGCTGTTCCGCGAGCTCTGCCAAAGTATCCACAGGTCTGCGATCATGTATGCCATCATCTATATCTGCTTCATTCAGCCCAAGATTATTCAAATATTCCCGCAGTGCTTTTTCTGCTTCCTTGTTTCTCTGACTGTTTTCAAATGCAGAAAATGCCTGTTCGAGATTCTCCTTCAGCAATGAATCAAACAGCGGCTTCGGATCTTCCATATCCAGTACTTTATCTCTCTGTTCATAGATGACCATTCTCTGCTGCATCATCGTGTTGTCATATTCCAAAGTATTCTTGCGGGCATCATAGTGAAGACCTTCTGCTCTTTCCTGAGTGCGATCGATAATGCGTCTGATCTTTTCTTCAGAGCTTTTTCCTTCTCTGAATGCTTCCATGTCCGCTCTGGCTTCATCCGGTGCAAATTGCTCCATCAGATCATCATCCATGGCTACATAGAATCTTGAGAAACCCGGATCTCCCTGTCTTCCAGAACGTCCGCGCAGCTGATTGTCAATGCGCTTTGCTTCATGCCGCTCACTGCCAAGTACTGCTAGACCGCCGAGTTCGGCAACACCCTCTCCAAGTTTAATATCAGTTCCGCGGCCGGCCATATTTGTGGCAACGGTCACGCAAGACCGCTGTCCGGCATGAGCGATGATTTCCGCTTCTCTGGAATCATCCTTGGCATTCAGTATCTGATGAGGAATGCCTTTCTTCTTCAGCATAGAATCAAGCAGTTCGTTGATTTCCACAGACAGCGTACCAATGAGCACCGGCTGTCCCGTCGCGTGAAGCTTTTCTGTTTCTTCAATAATAGCCGCATACTTAGCACTGCGAGTGGAAAACACTGCATCCGGTTCATCACGTCTCACACATGCCCGATTGGTCGGAATCTCATATACCCGCATATTGTAGGTATCAAGAAATTCCTGTTCTTCTGTCTTGGCAGTACCGGTCATGCCGGAAAGCTTATCATAGAGACGGAAGAAATTCTGATAGGTGATCGTCGCAAGCGTGATCGTCTCCTGCTTGATGCCGACCCCTTCCTTGGCCTGAATTGCCTGGTGCAGTCCATCACTGTATTCACGGCCTTCCATCTTGCGGCCGGTAAACTGATCTACAAGCACCACTTCGCCATCCTGAATCACATACTCCACATCTTTGGAAAACAGGTAATTGGCTTTCATTGCCTGTGCCACATAATGAGCACTTGCAGAATTTCCGCCGGCATAGATATCCGTTCCATAGAATGTATCTGCTTTATGAATTCCTGCATCACTCAGTTCAACAGAGCGATCTTCTTTGGACACTGTAAAATCCTTGCCCGGTCTTAGCGACTTGGCAAACTGATCAGCCCTGACATAGTCCTGCTGAAGTACCGGACCCGGACCGCTGATAATGAGCGGTGTTCTTGATTCATCAATCAGTATGGAATCTGCTTCATCCAGTACGGCATAGTGCAGTCCGCGCAGGACGCGGTCTTCTCTTGCCAGTACCATATTGTCACGCAGATAATCAAAGCCCAATTCCGAATTTGTCGTATAGGTAATATCACAGGCATACGCTTCCCGTTTCTGATTCGGAGTCAGACCGGAAAGATTGCAGCCGACAGTCAGTCCCAGAAACCGGTAGATATCTCCCATCCATCTCGCATCACGGGATGCCAGGTATTCGTTGACAGTCACAACATGTGCTCCCTTGCCAGCGAGTGCATTCAGATAGATTGGCATAACTGCAGTCAGCGTCTTTCCTTCACCGGTTTTCATCTCGGCAATATCGCCGTCATGAAGCAGCACACCGCCCTGAACCTGCACGGGATAAGGAAACTCACCTATAACTCTTTTGGCAGCCTCTCTGGCCGTCGCAAAAGCATCCGGCAGGATAGAAATCAGGTCCGCTCCGCCAGCCAGTTTTTCCTTCAGTTTCAATGTCATTTCCTTCAGCTGCTCATCTGTCTTATTCTGATATTCTGATTCCAGGGCAAGTACTTTCTTCTGAAGTGCTTCCGCCTGCTTATAGTGGCGCTTTCCGCCATCAAACATTGCATCAAACAGTCCCATTCTTCCTCCGCATTAATCCAAGCTGCACACAATGACGCTGCAGGATGGCACTCTGACACAGTCGGAAGAATTCTGTTCTTCCTCACCGTTTTCGTTCAGTACAACACGATATGCTTTATCAAACTGATACGTTCGTTCCTGCATAGTTGGATTGATGATTACTTTCAGGCCAAGTGACTTTGACCGAGTATCATCATAGGCAATATCATAGTTAACAATAACGCCGTCCGCAATGTTGAAC
>SABF01000137.1 GCA_009929095.1 Erysipelotrichia bacterium | reverse complement strand
ATCCAGTGATCAGCAGAGCTGTGCATCCGGCTACACCAATGACTGTCATAAACAGTCGTTTCTTATAGCGCAGCAGATTGCGAACCGTCACCTTCCAGGTAAAGGACAGATGTTTCCATATCATCGGAACCTGTTCAATTAGAGAGGACCTGCCAAGTTTCGGTGCCTTTGGCCGCATCAGATCAGATGGAACTTCTCTCATATCATTGCGGCATGCATACCAGGTGGCCAATGCCATGACCCCCAGGAAGCAGACATCTCCGAATGCGATCCAGTTCCATGGAACTGCACTGCTCATCGCCGGAAGATTGTACATCATCTTCCAAGCGGTATAAATCACTGCCGGGAAGATCATCAGGCCAAGAATATCGCCGATTATCATTCCTGCTGCAGTCGCTGCCAGTGCATAAGTCAGATATACTCTGGTGCACCTGGCTCTGGTATAGCCGAGAGCTCGCAGTATTCCAATCTGTCCGCGCTGCTCGTCAACCATTCGGGTCATCGTTGTAATACATACCAGTGCCGCAACTGCGAAGAAGAATACCGGAAAGATTGCGGCAATTGCCTTCATCTGATCAACCGTGTCTTTATATGTGACAGAAGCATAATGACTTGTCGCGCGATCCAGTACAGTCCAGCTTCCGTCTTCCAGATCTTCTATGTCCTGCTTTGCCTTGCTCAGCTTAGCCTTCGCGTCTTCCAGTTCCTGCTGACCATCTTTGCGGCTGTCTTCGAGCTTTACCTTCGCATCTGCTATATCAATCTTGGCCTGAGCAATATCTGCTTCCTTATCAGTCAGTTCAGAATAGCCATCATCAATCTGTTTCTGAGCATCCGCCACTTTCTGATCAAGTTCTACAGATGCATTGACGCATTCTTCATAACCCCTGCTGATCTTGGCCTCACCCTCATCAAGCTGTCTCTGCGCATCAGCGAGACCGGATTCAATCTGACTGATACCGGATTCGATGAGTGCCCTGTTGGTTTCCATTTCAGTCTTTGCATTTTTGAGGTCATCAAGAGTCTGGTAATTAGTACCCATGTTCTTATTCAGAAGAATAAGAATCTGCTGTTCAAAGTAATCTATTTTACGAGTCAGCTCTCCGATTGGACCGGTATCAGGAATACCGCTCAAAAGTGACCCTATGTAGTTATATTCTTCATCTGTAATTAGTTGAGCATCATGCATCGATTTGATTTTGGCAGTGAAATCCTGAACTTTGACAATCGATGTATCATTTATATATAGAAATTTAATTTTCTCCAGCCCTTCAATATTTTCAATTGATGCGGTCAGACCGCTGAGTGCCTGATCTATCAGAGCTTCCTTGGCTCGCAGATCCTCAATCTGCTTCCCATACTCCACTCTCTTGGCTGCCAGTTCCTTCTTGCCTTCATTCAGCGTTCCTTCCGCTTTGCTCAATTCCGCTCTTGCATCATTGATCTTAATACTGCCGGAAATCTGCTGTTCATCCAGTTCTTTCTGAGAATCTGCCAGAGTTTTCTTCGCGTCCGCAATTGCCTGTTCGCCATCTTTGATTTCCTGTTCACCATCAGAGATTTCTTTTTCTGCATCGGTGATCTTATCATCAAATTCCTTCTGACCATCCTCATAGTCTTTCAGACCGTCATTGTATTTATTCCATGCCTTATCCAGCACTTCTTCTTTCCGCACTGAAACCTGAGTAGAGGCAAGCGATTCAATCTCATTTTTAACCTGTTCATCATATTCTGCGTAGGCACTGCCAAAACTGTTTTCCTTCATGCCATCCCTGATCAGCACGTTTACTTCCGTGTAGAACTCTGTATTGAATGCTTCTTGGGGAACATACAGAAAGGTTGTCAGCGGCTGATTGGAAAGTGTGCTGACTTCTTTCGTTATATTGAGATACAGCGGTGTTTCAGCCATTCCGACAATTGTTACCTGATCAATGGACATATAGTCAGAAAGATCACTGTCCGGCCTGGTCAGCTTAACTGTTTCTCCTATATCAAAACGAGTATGATAGCCCCCTGCACCTTCTGCCAGTGCTTCGTGTTTATTCTCCGGAAGTCTTCCCGATACCAGCACCACTTTATTGATTTCAGCATTGGGATCAAAGGCATGCAGTCGGGTAACAAGAGTAGAATCGTCAGTAACCGCATTTACATCCAGAAAATAGGTCCCTTCCGCCCGAGATACATCATCCAGATTCTGAATTGCCTCAATATCATTCTGATTGAAGCCATAGTCGCTGTATACCGTGATGTCTTTCAATCCTATTTCATCGTCATAAGCATCCACACTCGCCGCCATAATCTGACTGGAGGAAGAAACGCCCACGAAAAAAGCTACACCAATGGCTACAATTGCTGTCAGTGAGAAGAATCTTCCTTTTGTCGACCTGATGAGACGACGGATGTTTTTATCATAGATGCTGGGCATTATTCACCATTCAATTGTATCAATATCCTGTGGATGTTCATTGATCTCTTCAGATTTGATCAGTCCGTTCCTGACATGGAAAACCCGGTCTCCCATGGGGCATAGAGCAAGATTGTGAGTAATGATAATAACCGTCATGCCGGTTTCTCTGCAGGTTTCCTGCAGCAGCTTCAATATCTGTTTGCCAGTCACATAGTCCAAGGCACCAGTCGGTTCATCGCACAGCAGCAGTTTTGGATTCTTAGCCAATGCCCTGGCAATCGCGACTCGCTGCTGTTCCCCTCCGGAAAGCTGAGAAGGAAAGCTGTTCATGCGTTCTGCAAGTCCGACTTTGGAAAGTGTTGTAGCCGGATCAAGCGGATTTCGGCAGATCTGAGTTGCCAGTTCCACATTCTCCAATGCTGTCAGGTTCTGTACAAGATTATAGAACTGAAAGACAAAACCAATGTCATAGCGCCGGTAATCTGTCAGCTGTTTTTCGTCCATGGAGTCAACGTTAGACCCATCCACTTCAATTCTGCCGTCTGTGCAGGTATCCATGCCGCCGAGAATATTCAGAATTGTTGATTTGCCGGCACCGGAGGCTCCTGCCACAACAATGAACTGTCCCTTCTCAATCTGAAAGGAAACTCCCGCCAGCGCGTGGATATCCACTTCCCCAACACGATAGACCTTCGTGACATTTTCAAACTCGATATAGCTCATCACTGCACCTCCAAATTACCTGAACCCTCACGAATCTATCCCCAAAGCAGACCTGAATTCATCTTATTGCTTCAGCCGTTGTCTTCCGAAGCAGAAGCTTCCGGTGTGCTGACCGCTGAAGGCACAGCAGACGATTCACTCTCTGCAGTCTGTGCATCTATCATATCAGCTGCCCGCTTGCCTGAGACAAATGCCCAGGTAACGCCAACCGACTGCGTATGCCGCAGACCGAATACATCTCCCACGCTTTCTCCGGCCGCATAAAGACCCTCAATCGCATTGCCCTCCCGATTCAGCACCTGCATTTTGTTATTCACTGCAATGCCGCCAAGTGTCTCATAGAAACATGGCTGCTCTTTGATAATATAGTAGGAACTGCTGCCCTTGAATGACTTGCCTAAATGGCTGCTGTCGCGATTATACTCGATGTCTTCTTCAATACTGATCATATGATCAAATACATCAGCGGTATGCTTCAGAATCGTAGAATCGATACCGGCCGCATCAGCCGCTTCTCCGATTGTATCTCCCTTATAGATATTATCGCTGTCCAGCCACTTGGCTATCTCTGTACTGAGATCCGTGCGCTTCTCAAGTTCCTCTCGCCATTGGGTGAAGGCTTCCTGCGTCATTACCGCATATATTGTCCCATCCGTCTGCATCATTTCTGCACCAAGGATTTCTGAATTTGATGCTGTCTCACTGACAAAGCGTTTTCCTTCTGCATTGACAAGTATATAGCCGCTGTCCATCGCAGCCAGATTGGCAGCTTCCGCCAGCACGCCAACTGGATTGCTAAGAGCAATCCCGGCATAGGAATACTGTGCTTCAGATAATGCTGAAGCAGCAACATTCAGTCCTTCGTCCCGGCCAAGAATAATCGCATCACCAGTACTCGATGGAGAACCTCCATATAATGATGCAGAAATTGCATCACCGGTAAGTGAACTGTTGGATCCGTAGCCACCAGCCGCCAGCACCACTGTTTTCGCTGTGATGTCATATATTTTTCCGGAAGTGGTACGGGCAATGACACCGGTTACTCTTCCGTTGTCTTTCTTCAGTCCAATTGCCCTGGTATTGTTCATTACCTTGGCACCGGATACATCAATCTCGCTTACCAGAAGATCAGACACCTTCTCGGCACTCCCGTCATAATGAAGGATCCGATCACTTGAATTTCCTTCAGCACTTTGAAGACCTTTCTTGAGGTCAAAATCAACTCCAAGATCATTTTTCATCCAGTTTACGGTATCACCCGTATACTCAGCAAACATTCGAATCAGATCTGCATTACCGGAAGAACCGCCGAATACCATCAGATCCTGACCAAAAAGAGCAGCAGAATCCTTTGTGTTTCCGGCATCTTCCCGCAGCTGTGAACCAGTAACTGCCAGAGTGCCATCTGACCATGCAAGTGTACCGCCCAGACGGGAATTCTTTTCCAGCAGAATTACCTTGATGCCAAGCTGCTGCAGACGCAGTGTTGCTGCAAGTCCTGCCGCACCGCTGCCAATCACGCATACATCTGCGGAAGTTTCGGTAATTTTCTGATCAGTAATACCGGTCTTGTCTTCCTGCCAGTCATCCGCACTGGCGCCGGCTGCCGCAATGGCATTCGAGACAGCAGCAATGATTGCCTTGCTCGTAATGGTTGCGCCAGTGAGAGTATCCACATTCAGTGACTGGTTGTCCAATATTTCCCTGGGAATTACAGATAACGCATCATCTGCAATTCCGGCAGTCTCCTGCTGATCCGCAATCGAAATATCAAGGATGGAATCTGTGCTGACCGTGACAGATACTGTCACATCACCGTTTTCACCCCGGGCAGTCCCACTATAGGTG
>SABF01000136.1 GCA_009929095.1 Erysipelotrichia bacterium | reverse complement strand
ATTTCCATCCAGCCTTCAGAATTTACTAAAATTATGGTAATTCTGATAGTTGCCGCATATTGCGGTGATATACAGCGTCGCTTTCCAACTCCAGGCGTCATGGTTAAGCGCCCGTTTATCCTGATTATCGGCTATCTGCTGATTGTTATGGTGCTGCAGTCGGATCTTGGCTCGGCAGTTGTCATAGGTCTGATCGCGGTGGTTTGCTTCATGATTCCTCAGCATCCGCAGCTGCGAAAATATCAGCACATATTTGCCGGATTATTACTGATCGGAGTCCTGACTATGGTATTTCTTCTGACTCCGCTTGGAGAAACGGTGATAGAACATCTGCCCCTGAGGCAGTATCAGGCCAATCGAATTCTTTCTGCAATTAATCCATTTACTGATCAGTACAATACCGGATATCAGCTGATTAACGGTCTGGTGTCATTTGCGACGGGCGGCTGGACGGGTCTTGGATTTGGCAATTCGGTCAGAAAATATACCGATTTTCCGGCAGCCAACACTGACTTTATTCTGGCAATCATTGTTGAGGAACTTGGTTATGTCGGATTTCTGCTGGTGTTTATTCCCTATATAATTATCATTTGGCGGCTGTTTCATTATGCAGCCAGAATGGAATCTGAAAGAGGCCGTATCATTCTGGTTGGTACCGCCATGTATATTCTGGTGCACTGTCTATTCAATATTGGAGGAGTCACGGGATTGATTCCGCTGACCGGAGTTCCTCTGCTGATGATATCTGCCGGTGGTTCCTCAACCGTTGCACTGATGACGGCCGTGGGAATTGCTCAGGCAGTCATCATTCAATATCGCAGAGGTGAAATCCGATGAGAATTGTAGCTGGCATCTATTCCTCTCGAAGATTGATTGCACCTGATGGAATTTCGACAAGACCTACCCTGGATAAGGTAAGGGAAGCGGTTTTTTCTTCTTTGGGCGGCAGCTTTGAAGGCGGCGTGTGTCTGGATCTCTATGCCGGAAGCGGAGCAGTTGGATTGGAAGCGTTAAGCAGAGGGATGGATCGGGTGGTTCTGGTGGATCAGTCACGTAAAGCGGTTGAAATTATCCGGAAGAATACACAGTCATTAAAAGCAGAGGACAGAGTGCAGATTCTATGTATGAAGGATACTGCGGCGCTGAAGCTTCTTCAGCAGCAGGGAGTACAGATGAGTCTTGTTTACCTTGACCCACCGTATGCAAAACAGCATAATGAAGAAGTTATCAGACTGCTTGATGAATATAAACTGCTGAAACCCGGCGCGGATGTTGTGGTTGAATCAGCTAAAGAAGACATTAACCCAGAACAATGCGGAGGTTTGACAAGACGCCATGAAGCACTGTATGGAATTTCCCGAATCACCTACTATCGAAAGGTTATGTGAAGATGAAGGCATGTTATCCAGGAACATTTGATCCAATTACCAGAGGGCATATCAATATCATTGAACGTGCCAGCCGTATGTTTGAAGAAGTGGATGTGCTGATCATGGTCAATCCGCGAAAGCAGTGCACATTCAGCGAAGAAGAGCGCAAGGACATGATTGAACAGAGCATTCAGAATCTGACCACAAAGGACAGAATCAGGATCATGATCGGCAGCGGTCTGACAGTAGATTATGCAGATAAAATCGGTGCCGGAGCAATGATCCGCGGAATTCGAGCAATTTCTGATTATGAGTATGAGCTGCAGCAGGCGACTGCCAACCTGATGCTCAATGATCGTATTGAGACCTTATTCTTTATTGCCCGCCCGGAATACTCTTTTCTCAGTTCATCAGTTGTTAAGGAGATTGCCAGCAACGGCGGCGATGTGACAGAACTAATACCAGCTGAGATTCATGATGAAGTGATACAGAAACTGCAGAAGCGCCTGTAACAGGCGTTTTTTCATGCCTGCAATTTATTAGCACTTTATCATTGACAGTGCTAAACTCTGGGACTATACTATTGGCAGTCAGGGGGCTTGAATGCTAAGAAGGAGGCGGATGAGGCAATGCTGACACCAAGAAGAATAGAGATATTCAAGGCAATTGTTGATGAATATATCAAGACTGCTGAACCGGTTGGTTCCAAAACATTGCAGCAGAAATATCATCTGTCTTATTCCAGCGCCACAATCCGCAATGACATGCAGGAATTGGAAGAAATGGGATATCTGGAAAAGACTCATACATCCAGCGGCAGAGTGCCAAGCACTGCAGGGTATAAATTCTACTGCGAGAATCTGCTGAACAATTCCAGTCTGGATAAAAAGATGGAAGTAGCGATTCGCGATGCATTTGATGTTTCCAACATGAATGTGGAAGAGGCAGTGCATCAGTCATGTCAGATTCTTTCTGAAATGACAAATATGACAACTGGTGCAATCGGGCCGGATTCCTCCAATCAGAAACTTGAGCATATAAAGCTGTTCCCGATTGACGATCGCAATGCCGTATATGTATTCATCACAAATACAGGGCATACCGAAACAAAGAACTTTCACTTTGATGAAGACGTATCTCTGAATGATATTGAAAACTGCACCGAAGTGCTGAATGAACATCTGAAGAATATTCCGATTAATGAACTTCCTCAGAAGATGCAGGAGCTGAAACCTGATCTGGCAGCGGTTGTAAGCCGTCATGATCTGCTGTTTACAGCTTTTGTACAGGCATTTGTCAGATTTGCCAGTGAAAATGTTTACTTCTCCGGCAGAGACAGAATGCTTTATCAGCCGGAATTCGAAGATATTAATAAACTGAAGAAACTGATGAGTCTGCTGGATGACAGTACAGTATGGAAGAATATCAGCAGTGATTCCAAATCCATTGCCGTTAAGACGAGCGGCGGATCTGAACTGACATGGCTTAACGATGTGGCAGTTGTACGCAGTACGTTTCATGTCAATGAAAAAGAAAGCGGTCAGCTGATGGTCGTAGGGCCAAGCAGAATGAATTATGACAAAGTCGTGGCAATGATTGAGTATGCCGCAAAGATGATAGAAAAGATGTATCAGGAGAAAGGCGGTGGGAACCAAAATGAGTAATGAGAAGAATAACCCGGCTGATAAAGAGCACGGAAGAAGTACAGATTCAAAAGCTGAAACCATTCTAAAGAATGCAGAGGCTGCGGAGTCAGCAGAAAAGAAGCATACTGAACCCAGTGCAGCAGAAGAGAAGCAGACTGAGGCGCCGAAGCAGCCCGAAGAAAAGAAAAAGCTGTTTGCCGGCAAAGACAAGGAAACTGAAAAAAAGCTTCATGAAAAAGAAGAAGAAATTAAGAAACTGAAGGAACAGTGTGAAAGTCTGAAAACAGACAATACAAAGCTGAAAACAGAATATCTCAAGGCATACGCTGATACGGAAAATACAAAAAAACGTTTGGAACGTGATTTTGATCAGCAGAATAAATACCGTATCCAGGGTTTCGCAAAAGAGATTCTGCCGGTGCTTGATAACTGTGAACGGGCAATGAATGTCAAATCGGAAGATGAAAATTATCGAAAGGCATTCACAATGGTGCACAAGAGTCTGACCGCTGCATTGAAGAATGAGGGCGTTGAGGAAATTGAATGTTTAAATCAGCCGTATGATGCCAACTGGCATCAGGCGATGATGACAGAACATGTCGATGGCCTCGAGCCTGGAATCATAACTGAAGTCCTGCAGAAGGGCTATAAATTGAAAGATCGGCTGCTGAGAGCAGCTATGGTCAAGGTCAGCGAATAGGCTGACAGGAGGAAATCACTTATATGAGCAAGATTATTGGTATTGACTTAGGTACAACCAACAGCTGTGTTGCAGTTATGGAAGGCAAGGATCCAAAAGTAATTCCTAATCCGGAAGGAAACAGAACTACTCCGTCCGTGGTCAGCTTCAAGAATGGTGAAACAATCGTAGGCGATGCTGCAAAGCGTCAGATGATTACCAACAAGGACACTGTCTACTCCATTAAGAGAAAGATGGGCACCCATGAGACTGTTGCTCTGGATGGCAAGAATTATACGCCGGAACAGATTTCAGCAATGATTCTGACTTATATGAAGAGCTATGCAGAAGGCTATCTTGGTGAAAAAGTGGAGAAGGCTGTTATTACAGTTCCTGCTTACTTCAATGATGCTCAGCGTCAGGCAACCAAGGATGCTGGTAAGATTACCGGCCTGGATGTTGTTCGAATCATCAACGAACCGACTGCATCTGCATTGGCATTTGGCATTGAAAAGGCGAATCAGAAAGATCAGAAGATTCTTGTTTACGATCTGGGCGGCGGAACATTTGATGTATCTATTCTGGATATCGCAGATGGAACATTTGAAGTGCTCTCAACTGCCGGTGATACCCGTTTGGGCGGCGATGACTTCGATAACGTGATTATTGACTGGCTAGCTCAAAACTTCCAGAAAGAACATGGTGTTGACCTCAAGGCTGATAAGATGACAATGCAGCGTCTGAAGGATGCTGCAGAGAAAGCTAAGAAAGATCTGTCCGGAATGGTTGAAGCAGAGATTTCTCTGCCGTTCATTGGCATGGCAAAAGATAGCTCCGGCCCTCTGAACCTGGAGTGCAAACTCTCTCGTGCTGAATTTGACAGAATGACAAAGTTCCTTGTTGATAAAACCATGGTTCCAGTACGTCAGGCGCTCAACGACGCAAAAGTGACAGCAAATGATCTGAACCAGGTGCTTCTTGTCGGCGGCTCCACACGTATTCCGGCTGTGCAGGATGCAGTTAAGCGTGAACTTGGCAAAGAGCCAAACAAGTCAGTCAATCCGGATGAATGCGTAGCGATCGGTGCTGCTATTCAGGGCGGTGTTCTGGCAGGCGATGTCAAGGATGTTCTGCTTCTCGATGTTACTCCGCTTTCTCTTGGCATTGAAACACTCGGCGGTGTAATGACTGTTCTGATTCCGCGCAATACTACCATCCCAACCAGCAAATCACAGGTATTCTCTACTGCAGCTGATAATCAGCCAGCAGTTAGTATTCACGTTCTTCAAGGTGAAAGAGAAATGGC
>SABF01000135.1 GCA_009929095.1 Erysipelotrichia bacterium | reverse complement strand
AGATGACAGAGACAGCGATCAGCCTTCCAACAAACGTTCCATTCTTTCCTTTGTCATCAGCTTATCCAAATGGCTGCAGCTCCCGACAGTTGCTGAAGGGGTAGAGACAGAAGATGAAGTAAATCTGCTCCAGACCCTGGGCTGTAATTTCATCCAGGGATTTTACTATTCCAAACCTCTGCCGATTCCTGAATTTGAACAGTATATGACATCACACCAGTACAGCGGTTTGACACATGAGAAAATGATCGGCAGTGAAGATCATGAACATGAAGATCATTCTGATAAGCCGTTGGTTTTGATTGTTGAGGATGTCCCCGCAAACCGCAAAGTTCTGAAGCAGATTCTGACCGGGGATTATCGAACAGCATCAGCCGAAAATAGCCAGAGTGCATATGAATATATTCAGGCTCATCGAGATGCGGTCTCCTGCATTATGCTTGATCTTCTGGTGCCGGTAATGGATGGTTTCCAGTTGCTGGAGATGATGCGAAATGATGGCACCCTCGCTGACATTCCGACAATTATCATCAGTGAGGCAGGAGGAGACAGTGAACTGCGGGCACTGGAACTGGGCGCTGAAGATTATATGGCGAAGCCGTACAATCCAAAAATTGTCCTGCATCATGTAAGACGATGCATTGACATATATAAGCTGCGCCGCTTCTACAAAGAAGAAAGCCAGAAGCATGCGACAGAGAGACCATAATCAATCGATAGAAAGAATCATCGATACGATAATAGTTCATGCTATGAGTATGAGCAGGGATCAGGCAGATGTCATGCATGATATCTGCAGAGTTTCTTCTTCTGCATCATGTGCTTGCAATTTAAACTGAATCAAATGAAGTAAATCAGTCAGAATCAAATCTATCGATCATGAGATTTCATTGAAAAGAATTCCTTTTACAAAGGTTTCCTGCATGAGCAGGATCGCATCCTGTTCTGACATCAGGGACTAAAAAAACAAATCCTAATTGAGGATGGGACCAGACTCTTTGTATAATTACTCTTGCAGCATCCATGAAAGGATTTTTATATGCAGTCAATCAAAGAATTATATAAAGTTGGAAGAGGCCCAAGCAGTTCACATACACTGGCACCAGAGCGAGCTTGCCGGCTGTTTATCAAGGAGTACGGACCATATCCATATTATGAAGCGGAACTGTTCGGCTCACTGTCACTGACTGGAAAAGGTCATAATACAGATGCCATCATCAAAGATACACTGCCGGGCAGTACAGAGGTAAAGTTTTCGCTTGACTGGCCGGAGAAATTTCCAAACGGCTTTTATCTCAAATCCTATAATGAGCAGCATGTTCTTCAGCATCAGTGGACTGTTTTTTCCATTGGCGGCGGCAGTCTTCAGATAAAGGAACTGCAGCTGAACTGGAATGATGAAGTATATCCGGAGAAAAGCTTTCAGGAAATTCAGCGTCTTCTTGCCAGGAAGAAATGGACAATTCAGGAATATATCTACAATCATGAACCGGATCTGCCTCAGCATCTCAAGACAATCATTGATGCGGAAGTGGCATGTGTTCAGAGGGGCTTAAGTGAAGAAGGGCTGCTTCCAGGAAAACTGACCATGAAACGCAGTGCAAGACAGCTTGTGCTGCAGGCACTGAATGATCATGATCCGGCGGAACAGACAAGGTTGGAACTAATGGCATATGCCTATGCGGCAGCTGAGGAAAATGCGGCCGGCCACACCTGTGTCACTGCTCCTACTCTTGGATCATGCGGTGTCCTTGCGGCCCTGGTGTATTACTGCGTCATCAAGCGCAATGTACCGGAGAAGGAATTAATAGATGCGCTTGCAGTAGGGGGATTGTTTGGCAATCTTATCAAAGCCAATGCAACAATCTCCGGTGCGGTAGGCGGCTGCCAGGCCGAAGTGGGTACAGCAGTATCTATGGCCAGTGCCGCATGGGCATTTCTGGAAGATGAAAGTATTCCGCAGATTGAATACGCTGCTGAAATCGGTATGGAACACAATCTCGGATTAACCTGCGATCCAGTGCTTGGCTATGTAATGATTCCCTGTATTGAAAGAAATGCCATGGGCATTCTGCGTGCAAGAGATGCGGCTCTGCTAGCCAGGTATATGTCACATATTAAAAAACATATTATTTCCTTTGATATGGTAGTAGACACTATGAAGCAGACCGGCGATCAGATTCCTCTGCAGCTCAAGGAAACATCTGAGGGCGGTTTGGCCATGGAATATCAGGAAGCGAAGAAGCACTAGAAAGTGCGGTTTCATTCTCTTCCTGCAGCATAGAGCAGAGCACAGCATTCAGCTAGAATAACAGCAGACCATATCCACAAAACAAATGGATAGACACTGACAATGGCAGCCATCAGCAGCATTCCGATTGGAACAATGTACTTGCGAGGATGATGCCACAGATCACTTTCTGTTTTCCAGCTGCGAAGCGGATATTTCCATTCAAGCATGGCTGACAGAATGCCGCTTTGCATGGCAAACAGAAACAGCATTCCAACATGCTCTGGCCCGATTCCGCCTTCTGTCATCTGCCAGCTGCACAGATAGACAGCGGCAGTGATTGCACTGACAGAAAAAATAAACAGACCGTACTTTATCAAAAATTTATCTGCCTGTCCGGGAAGAATTCGGACCGCCTGTTCCAGGTCGGGATCACTGGACAGCAGTGTACAGATCGGGGTATTCAGAAGGAGAAGTGCAAGTCCGACAGGGAACAGATTCAGTCCATGGAATTCTCCCAGCAGCTTTGGCAGGAAACAGGCAATTGCACAAAGACCTGCAGAGTTGATCAGATAACTCTTGTTCGTCATCAGATAGCGCAGGAAATAAATAAATACACTGCCCGTTTGGCTTGTATGCCGGACGGTCTTTTTAGTAGCATCAGCACTGTAGAAATCATAAGCATCCGCAAAAGTCAGATACAGCACTGCGGCCGCAAGACTCACAATCGACGCAGTCAAAACAGCTGTCCATTGGCGTACAAGCAGAATTATGGCTAGCAATCCGGCACCCCATAGAACCGGGACTGCAATCTGTCCTTTTCGGAACATCAGATACCACGCCGCCGCTGCCATGCATGCCATTATGCCGCAGAAAACCGAAAGAAAGATTTCCTGTGCATTCCAGGAGGCGGCAGAATAAAACAGTGCCCAGATCGGCAGTGTTCTGACAATCAGGGTATGCATTCCTAAAACAAAAACATAGGGAAAGACAAAACTGCGATTATCAAACGGCAGAATAAGCATTCCCTGCATCGCTTCTATCTGTCGTTTTCCAGTCAGCAGCTGCCACATGATACCGGCAGTAAAGAAGACTGAAGTCAGATAGAGAATAAACGGTGCAATCGGAATCTGCAACTCTGCCGAAGAAGCCGCAGTATATATAATGGCGGCAATCAGAAGACTCTTGATGCTGCTTTCATATCGAACACCGAAGAACTGTTTAAAAAGTGCACTAACATGTTTCAGCATTGGTCAGTACCTCCCGGATATTTTCAGCTGTGATTTCCCCGCTGACAAATGTCTGACTGATCCTGCCGCCATTCAGAACAAGAACACGATCAGAAGTCAGGCAGATGCTTTCCAGGATATGAGAAGAAAAGAGAAGCGTTCCATACTGCTTAATCCGGTTATAAGATGATACAGAAATTCCGTACTTTGAAAATCGAGTCCGTTTACAGGTTCATCAAGCAGAAGCAGTTTTGGTTTCAGAGCAAATGCAGTAATCAGAAATACTTTTTTCAGATTGCCGGTTGATAGTTCCTTGAGCAGAATATGAGTAAATTCCTCAAAATGAAATCCCTGTATCAGTTCAGATACATCCGGCAGAGGAATACCATAGGAATCCGCTGCGTATGCCAGGTATCCCTGAAAGGTGAAGTATTGAAAGGATCGATCTTCCGCAAATACAATATATCTGTTCTGCTTGAATGCTTTATCTCGAAAGGAGAATGGCTGACCATTCCATACTGCTCTGTCGAGATGCCAGCCAGTCAGTAGACCGGACAGAGTTTTAATGAAGGTTGTCTTTCCGGCTCCATTCATTCCGATCAGCCCGATGATTTCATTTGACTTTAGCTCCAGTGAAAAGTCGGATAGGACAGGATGATCTGCAGTGTACCAGACATTCAGATGATCGATGGAAAGAAGTGTTCTGCTGTCCATCGCAAATTACCTCTGATGATTCGCATCTTTCTTCCGGAGTGTATAGGCTGAAAACAGAAGCGCGGCGCTGAATAAGAGATACATCAGAGCCAATTTGATATTTGTGATTGCGAAACAGTAGATCATGCAGCCCAGAAACACAATGCCAAGAGCCAAGCGAAAATAGAAATGACGCATGAACAATACCTCCTGAATTTCTTCAAGCAGCAGGAATACCTGTGCAGTACAAGCATGCATCAGATTTCACCCGTCTGCGTGAATGTCCGCTAATGGTATGTTTTTGACCGTGAAAAATCAGCTGTTCTGTCAGAAGGAGGGTACAGGTTTTTGATTCAGTTCAGCGATTCAATCCGTACTGGCTGGAACGACAGGGTTGCGATTGACTGGAATACTCCATCTTTATAATTAGTGGTAATCGTTCCGCTGCAGCGGTCTGCTGCGGTCTGTGCGCTTTTCAGACCCCAGCCGTGAAATGCTGCATCTGTCTTTGAAGTAACCAGTGTTCCATTCTCCTGTTTGGGAGTGACACCATATCCGTTTTCTACTTTGATGATAAGCATGTCATTAATTCTCCGGATTGTAAGGCGGATAAAGCGAAGATTCTCCGGCGCTTGACTGGCCGCCTCAATCGCATTGTCCAATAGATTGCCTAAAATAGCGGTCAGGTCAGCATTTCGAATATTGGTATTATGTGGATACTCAATATTTACAGCCGTCCTGATCTGTTTCTGTTCAGCCATGGCCAGCTTGCTGCTGATCAGGCAGTCCGTAGTTTTGTTGCCGGTCCAGGGTGTCTGTGATATCTGACCGGCTGGAGTTCGCAGCTGTTCACAATACCGCAGGGCTTCCTCATCATTTCCCTGTACTATGCACTGATAAATGGTTTCTATATGATTGTGCAGATC